>JAZUFS010000135.1:0-5228 GCA_045640805.1 Treponemataceae bacterium | reverse complement strand
CTTGAGCTCGATTTCCTGTCCCTTCTTTACGAAATCCTTTGGACGTGTTACATGACCCCAGCTCATATCGTTGATATGGAGCAGTCCGTCAAATCCGCCAAGGTCGATGAAGGCACCGAAACTTGTGAAGCTCTTTACGGTTCCCTTTACTGTATCACCAATCTGAATCTTGTCGAAGAACTCTGTGCGGTTCTTTTCCATTGATTCTTCAAGGTATTTTCTGCGGTTAACAACTACGTTAGCCTTATTGTCTGAATAAAGGCGCTCTACATAGAACATTGCCTTTACGCCGAGAAGTTTTTCTGCCTTCTCTACTTTCTGACTGTCAGACTGGCTGATAGGCAGGAAAGCGTGTATATCACTGCCGAGGTCGACATCATAACCGCCCTTTACAACCTTGCTGATTGTGCCTTCTACAGGAGCCTTGTCCTGGAAAGCCTGGCGCAGGTTCTTCCAGAGCTGCTTCAAGTCAGCCTTCTGCTTTGAAACGATTACTTCGCCATGCTTGTTCTCTTTCTGGATGAGAACAACGCTTACAACGTCACCAACTTTTGGTAATTCCGAAAACTCCGATGTCGGAATTTTGCCCTCTGATTTGTAACCTACATCAATGAAAACCTGATCCGGTGTTACCTGAATGACAGTACCATCAATGCACTGACCTTCCTCGAGGGACTCTAAACTTTTAAGATACTCTTCCTGTAATTGTGTCTGAATGTTCCCTTTGGAGTTCTGAGAATCATTCGCTACCACTTCCATCTGATCCATAAATAACCCTTATAGTTGAATTTTGTTTAGAATTATCGCACAAACTTGGTCTATGGTCAAGTCCGATGTGTCTATATAGCAAGCATCTGGTGCAATCTTGAGCGATCCTTCTTCCTTGTTTTTGTCCATTTCGTCGCGTTTTTTTATCGCTTCCTTAATCTCTTCAAGAGAAAGGTTGCTTACGCCCTGTTTGAACCGTCTTTCGGCCTGTACGTCGATTGATGCATCAAGGTAGAACTTGTACTCGGCGTTAGGGAAAACGACAGTCGTAATGTCACGGCCTTCGCAGACGACGCTCAGTTTTTTAGTGATTTCACGGAGTTTGTCATTGACGACGTGACGCAGCGGAACGATTGCTGATACCTGAGATGCATTTGCATCAACAGCGTCTGAATGCAGGAGTGATTCGACATCCTCTCCGTCAAGGATGAGATGTGAGTTCACGTAGTCCATATTCAGGTCTTTTGCCACCTGAAGGACAGCTTCCTTGTCAGCAATGTCTATACCGCGTCTCAGAACGGTCAGCGTAATGCCACGGTAAAAACTTCCTGAGTTCAGGAATGTGATGTTCAGTTTTTCTGAAATGAGCCTGGCGATGGTACTCTTGCCTGTTCCTGCAGGTCCGTCAATTGCGACTATCATGTGATACCTCTTTTAGGATTGCTTTTATTTCATCAGGATTCAGCTCGCGGAACTGACCTGCCTGAAGTCCGTTATTCTGGATTGGTCCTATGCGGATACGTGTCAGACGTTTGATTGCAGCATCGTAATGCTCGAACACGCGTCTTATTTCCCTGTTCTTACCTTCAATCAGCACGACACGGATGCGGCGGGCTCCAATCTGCTCAGCAAATTTGCACTTGTAGAACACGCCTTCAATACGGATTCCCTTCATGAAAGTTTCTACAAGTCCGTTCGGGATTGGAAGGCTTGTTTCTACGATGTACTCTTTCTCAATTTCAGCTGACGGATGTGATATTTTTGCCGCGAAATCACCGTCATTCGTAAAAATTATCAGGCCGGCAGAGAACATGTCGAGACGTCCCACGTTATAGAGCCGCTCAGAAAAATGCGGTTTAAGAATGTCTGCGGCTGTCTTTCTGCCCTTCTCGTCGGAAAGCGAACAGACGTAGCCTGCGGGTTTATGAAGCAGGACATACCGTTTCTGTTCTTCCTGAGATACGCTCTTGCCGTCGACAGTGACAGAGTCACCATCAAGCACTTTCGTACCGGGTACGGTCACTACAGTACCATTCACGGCGACACGGCCCGCGGCGATTATTTCCTCGCACGCACGGCGACTGGCAATACCTGCATGGGCAAGGTATACCTGCAGGCGCATGCCTTTTCTTTCTTCATTGTCTGTTGTGTTATCTTGCAAGTTCGAAACGCTCACTTTCTGTTTCATCAAGTTTCGGCAGGTCAGATATGCTGTTGAGTCGGAAGAACTTCAGGAATTCCTTTGTCGTTCCGTATTGAATCGGCTTACCTGGCACATCCTTCTTGCCGACTTCCTTGATAAGGTTACGCTCAAGAAGCAGACGTACCATGTTGTCGGCTGAAACACCGCGGATTGCCTCAATTTCAGCACGTGTCACAGGCTGAGAATAGGCAATGATTGAGAGTGTTTCCATGGCAGAACGTGACAGGCGGCCTTCGTTTTTCTTGCCGTAACGCTCTTTCAGGAAGCCCCATAAATCCTTTTTGGGAGTTATGACCCATCCGCCTGAAATATTCTGCAGTTCAATACCGCTTGATTCAGATGCATATCTTTCTTTGAGTTCATCAAGTGCGAGATTCACTACATCCTTTGAAAGCTGGGAAATTTCCGAAAGAGCATCCTCATTGACTGGCTCGCTTTCCAGAAAGAGGATTGCTTCTACAAGTGCTGTTTCTTTTTCCAACTTATACTCCATAGTGATGGTTCCTAAGCGGCCTGAAACCTGCGGATCTTGATATCTCCGAACATACGGTTCTGGTAGATGGAAGCCATCTTGAATTTGACCGCCTCAAGGATAGCCATGAAAGCACAGACGATATCCATTAAATTATCACGGCGGACGATTAAATCAGTAAACATGCATTCGCCATTATCGTCAAGCAGTTCATTCATTAAAGTTATCTTTTCGCTGACGGAAATTTCCTCATACATGGACAGAATCTTGTCGTGGGAATATGCGGACACGAGTTTTGAGAACGTCTTCATCAGGCTCCACGTGTCGACCTGCTCCCAAAGGCCCTCTTCTTCAAAAGGAAGCACACGCTGGATTTTCTTGCGCTCGACGGACCACTCGTTTTCATCCTCACGTTCTTCCATAAGTTCAGACAGTTTCTTGTACTTCTGGTACTCAATGAGTTTTTCAACAAGTTCCTGACGCGGATCTTCCATGTCCTCGTCGTCAAGAGCAGTCTCAACAGGAAGCAGCATGCGTGACTTGATGTACAGCAGGTCTGCGGCCATTGCATAGAACTCTGTCACGCTGTCCAGGTCAGTAGTTACCGCGTAATCAAGGTATTCCAGGAACTGTTCAGTAACTTCTGCAATCGGAATGTCGTATATATTGATTTCGTTCTTCTTTATGAGGAAAAGAAGCAGGTCAAGCGGTCCTTCAAATTCCCCAAGACGGAACTGCCGTCCCTGATCTGAAGTTTTTCTTGTCTCTTCAATACTGTTTTCAGAAGATGTATTTTCAAGGGAAAATTCTGCCATATTCCTGCACTCCTTGAGTTCCAAGTGATTTGAGGGCTTTTTCGTAGAGTCCCCTACTTGGAATATCGGCAGAATCTGGTAAAATCTGCAGCATTGGAACGAGAACAAAAGCACGTTCATAAATACGGGGATGAGGAATAAGCAGTTTATCTGTCTTTATCTGTTCATTTCCGAACAGTTCAATATCAATGTCGAGTGAGCGCGGGCCGTTCCTTATTTCTTTCGAGCGGTCGCGGCCATACTCAGCTTCTATCGCCTGAGTTTTTTCAAGCAGGCTTTCAGGCGTTCCGTCGTAATAGCCAAAAACCGCCATATTGTAGAAGTCAGGCTGTTCCGTGACGTACATTGGTTTGGTAACGTACACGGAACTGGCAGCAAGCCCCGTAAGCACATGACTGAGGGCGTCACATGCCATACGGAGTACTTCACAGGGGCTCAGAATCCCGCGGGAGTCAGAATGCACACCGTCAGTATTGTCGACGGCAACATCTCCGGAAAGCGCACGGTTTGAACCAAGCCCCAGGACAACGGGTGTCATGCCTTACATGGCTCCGTCTGCAGTACCGGCAGCTTTTGCAGCTACGGTCTTTGCGTCTGCAGCACCTTCCTTGACCTTAAGTTCCTGTCCCGGGAACATGATTTCACGGAGTTTCTTCTCAAGATTCTCACGGTACTCAACATTCTGGGTCAGGAAATTGATTGCGTTCTCGCGTCCCTGTCCGATTTTTTCCTCACCGGCAGTGAACCACGCACCACGCTTGTCAATAAGGCCATGCTTTACGGCAGCATCAAGAAGGCTTGCTATGGCACTGATACCCTTACCGAACATGATGTCCAGCTCGACCTTTCTGAATGGAGGCGCAACCTTGTTCTTGACAATCTTTACACGGACACGGTTTCCGACAGCATCTTCGTCGCCCTTTCCGTCGATTGATTCAATGCGGCGTATATCCATACGGATTGTGGAATAGAACTTAAGTGCGTTACCACCAGTTGTTGTCTCCGGATTACCGAACATGACGCCGATCTTCATACGGATCTGGTTGATGAAGATGACGATGCAGTTTGACTTGCCGACGATTGCCGTCAGTTTACGCAGCGCCTGGCTCATGAGGCGTGCCTGAAGTCCCATGACACTGTCGCCCATCTCACCCTCAATTTCCTTCTGCGGAGTAAGTGCTGCAACAGAGTCAATGACGATAATGTCGATAGCACCGCTTCTTACGAGCTGGTCAGTAATTTCAAGAGCCTGCTCACCGTTATCCGGCTGACTGACCCACAGACTGTCAATGTCGACGCCAAGATTCTTCGCGTAAACAGGGTCAAGTGCATGTTCCGCATCGATGAACGCTGCAATGCCACCAAGTTTCTGCGCTTCTGCAACAGCGTGCAGTGCCAGCGTCGTCTTTCCTGAAGATTCAGGTCCGTACATTTCAATGATGCGTCCGCGCGGATAACCGCCAATACCGAGCGCTTCGTCAAGAAGGATTGAGCCTGACGGAACCACATCAATGCCAGCTGCATTCGCATGTGTTCCAAGCTTCATGATCGAGCCCTGTCCGAACTGCTTCTCAATCTGCAGCCGGGCTACTTCCAGAGCCTTGAGTTTTTCTTCTTTCTCGTTCTGGAGTTCTGTTTCTGTCTTCATTTTTGCCACCTTAATCTCCTCCCGTATAGTATTAGGCGTGCAGTACCGGTTTTTTTAACGAATCGCGTGTTTTTTTCTAAAAAAACGCTGAATCCGTGAAAA
>JAZUFS010000134.1:0-7732 GCA_045640805.1 Treponemataceae bacterium | reverse complement strand
ATGAGGAACCGTCTTGCAGACTACCAGGAAGAAACAGGCGAACTGTTCAACCTGGAGGCAACTCCTGCAGAAAGTACATCATACCGTCTTGCACGCCACGACAAGAAGCAGTATCCGGACATCATCACATCCGGAACTGATGAGCCGTTCTATACAAACTCAAGCCAGCTGCCTGTTGATTACACCGCAGATGTTTTCGAAGCGCTCGATCATCAGGAAAGCCTGCAGACAAAGTATACCGGCGGAACAATGTTCCACGTATTCATGGGCGAGGCAGTAAAGGACTGGGAGACATGCCGTGACCTGGTAAAGGCTATTGCATCAAACTACCGCATTCCGTTCTTCACAATCTCACCGACCTACTCCGTATGCCGCATCCACGGCTACCTGAACGGGGAACAGTTCGAGTGTCCTAAGTGTAAGGCAGAAGCAGAACACGAGCTTAAGATTCAGCTGCAGCAGCTTGAAGCTGAGAAGGCAGCAATTCTCGCAGCTCGCAAGAAATAAGTTTATTTGTAGTGGGAGAATATAAGTATGGCAGAAGCAAAAATGAGAGATCTTGAGACAGTAGAAGCAGAAATTGCTAAGACAAAAGAAGCTCTGGAAAACGTAAGGGGAACAGAGACAGAAGTATATGCACGTATCGTCGGTTATTACCGTTCAGTACGTAACTGGAACAAAGGCAAGCGCGACGAATATGACCACCGCAAGATGTTCGTATACGGCGGCACTGCAGACGATCCTAAGAAGGAAGAAGTTCCTGTCATGCAGGAAGAAGCAGTTCCTGAGCCAGCACAGGTTGTTGTTTCTGACTCAGACATCATCAGCTACGAATTCTTCGCACGCAAGACATGCCCTAACTGCCCGCCGGTAAAAGCATACCTCGCAGGTGTTTCAATTCCGGGAACCTACGTTGACGTAGACTCAGAAGAAGGTCTTGCACGCGCTGCTGAACTTGGCGTATTTGCAGCCCCGACAGTCATCATGTACAATGCCGCTGGCGAAGAAGTTGCCCGCGCACACAACGCACAGGAACTTGACGTTGCACTGCACGCAGCACCAGTAACCTGCTAAACAGCATACAACATGCAGCTTTCAGAAACCGCCGGCTCCAAAAAAGCCGGCGTTCTTGTCAAAACAACATTAGTTGATTTCCCCGGCATAGTAGCAAGCGTAATCTTTCTTTCAGGATGCAATCTGCGCTGCCCGTATTGCTACAATGGCGGACTTGTCATCAATAACGGAGAAGCTCCTGACGCCGTTACACTGCAGGAAGTCATCGATCATCTTGAACAGCGTAAGGCCGTCATCAAAGGATTCGTCATTTCAGGCGGAGAAGCACTTCTCTCCCCGTTCCTGCTGCCACTCCTGAAAGCAGCCCGCGAAATCGGCTACAAGGTAAAGCTTGATACAAACGGCATAGCAGACAACCGTCTTCAAGATCTTCTTTCATCCGAATATTGTCCCGATTTCGTCGCACTTGATATAAAGACTGCTCCGTCACGTTATGCAGAACTGGCACCAGCTGGTCTGTCTGACGAAAAGAAGCAGAAACTCACGGCATCGCTTCTGCATTCCATCAAGCTCGTCTCTGCCCTTCCTGCAGACAGGCGCGAATTCCGCACGGTGCTCGTACCGCCGCTCGTAAAAGAAGATGATATCCGCGCAATTGCCGCTGAACTTCCTGCTGACGCCAGCTGGATGTTCGCGCAGTTCAGGAACGAGAACTGCCTGAACCCAGATTACAACAACATATCGCCATACATTCAGAAGGAACTTGATGCTCTTGTAAATCTTGGCCAGAGCCTCATTCCCGGTGCGAGACTGCGCTAGAAACTCATTTTCACACAACTGCTCAATCCTCTTGACACTTTTCTCTGTATTTGATAAAGTAACGGACGTTATGGCGGCATAACTCAGTTGGTAGAGTACCCGGCTCATATCCGGTATGTCGTAGGTTCGAGCCCCACTGCCGCTAGAAAGTCCACACTTTTGTGTGGACTTTTTTTTTGCTTTTCACTGTCTGTCATTCATTGAAAACATAGAAAAAAAAATACGTAAATAAATGTCCAATATAGTTAAATTTTTCGTTGTAAAACGACCTGTTGAATGGTATACTTATACACTGTCAGAAGGAGATATTTCGTAATGAAGAAAACAGCCGCCCTTATTTTTGTTCTTATGCTTTTTGCTACCGTTTCTGTATTTGCAGAAACACCTGAAAAACTGCAGGAGGGCTCATTCTCATACGTCAATGTTCCAATCCTTAAAGTAATGGAACAGAGAGATAACTACATCGTTTACTACAGACAGTTCGGCACAAAAATCGGCTGTGTTTCCATTCCACGTGAATGGTTCAAGCAGGGTCAGGCTAACCGCAAAGGTTATGTAAAGCCACTCGCCAAGTATGTAGAACCTTACATCTCTATTTTCTTTGAAGATGGTGAATTCCTCAGACTCAACCTTAATGTTCCAAACAACAAAATGGACAGTGTCTGGGGTGTTTTCGAAGGAACAAATATTCCGGCAGAAATTAACCCTGCCGATTTTGCTCACGGTAAATAATGACATCTGATTTTATTTCAGACATACATACCTCTTTACGTGAAGAATCCATCCAGAACGCTGTTTCCGGATGGATTTTTACTAATTTCCACAACAGAGATTCATTTACAGACGATCTTCTTTCAATTCCACACGATATCGTATCAACAAGAAGATGGATTTACATTGTCCTGACCGATGGCAGAGAAATCAAAATCCAGCACGCCATTGAACCGCATGCACTTGATAACCTTCCCTCTTCACAAACATATGCATACTCAAGTCAGTCAGAATTGAAATCTATTTTATCAGGTATTTCTGCTGAGTATGGTGACAGATTCTCGATTCTTGCGGATGAAAACATATCTGTAATCTCAACTGTTGATGCCGGATTCATTTCTCTGCTTTCAGAATGTGGCATTAAAACTGTTTCTGCCGCTCCGCTTGTACAGCGCTGCAAAGGGCTTCTTTCTGAAGAACAGATTCAAAGTCAGGAACGTGCTGGAAAAATCCTTTACAAAATCGTTTACGATACATGGAAATTGATATGTGACCGTTACACGTCAGCGTCTGCGGTTACCGAATATGAAATCCAGCAATTCATCATGAAGCAGTTTCATGAAAACGGACTTATAACTGACCATCCGCCGATTGTGGCTTTCGGAGCACATGCCGGAAACCCTCATTACGAACCGTCAGAAACTGAAAGCGCAACAGCATGCGAAGGTGACATAATCCAGCTGGACTTATGGGCAAAGGAAACAGGCACAAATGCTGTCTATGCAGATATTTCATGGGTATTGTTTTACGGGAAAGAAATTCCTGGCAACATTGCTTCCTGCTGGCAGAAACTTACTCAGGCACGTGATTCCGTTTGTACACGCATTCATGAGGAGATGGCACGTAAAAATGTGTCATCGTGTTCAGAGGCTTGTATTACAGGTGCCCTTCTTGACGAGAATGTACGCCATATCCTTATTGATGCAGGGCTCGCTGATGGCCTTAAACACAGGACCGGACATGGCATTGATACCGAGTGTCATGGTTCGGGAGTAAATCTTGATTCCGTGGAATTCCCGGACAACCGCATTCTTCTTGAAGGAAGTTCATTCTCCGTTGAGCCGGGAATTTATTTTGACGATTTCGGTTTACGGACTGAAATAGACGTTTATATTAAGAATGGTGCCCCTGTGGTCTCTGGCAGACAGTGCAATACCTGTCCGCTTGAAATACCGCAGATGAACATATTGACCATTTTGTAAATTTCCATATTGTTAGATTAAAGGATTTTTATGAAAATACTCACACAAGAACAGATTGCCGCTTTTAAGGCTTTTATTGACTCTCACAATTCATTCATCATTACAGGTCATAAAGAACCGGATGGAGACTGCATTGCGTCTTCTCTCGGCATAGCACGTCTTTTGAAGGCATGTGGAAAAGAGTATTGCATTCTGAATGCAGGTCCTTTCAAGCGCACTGAAATACGTCCGTACGAGAGATATTTCACATCAGTATTGCCAAAGAGTTATCGCCAGGCTGAAAATGCTGCCGTGATCATCGTCGACTGTTCAGAACTTTCACGACTTGGTGATGTAGATCCTGTCATCACGAGACTCGACACGTATATTCTTGACCACCATAAAACTGCAGAAAGCACAGAGAAGTCCATCATCGACTCTACTTCACCTGCAGCAGTATGCATTGTTCAGCAGCTGTATGAATCAATTGTCGGCCCGCTCGACAAGGAAACAGCTGAAATCCTCTTTTTCGGTCTTTCTACCGACACAGGATTCTTCCGCTTCCTTGACACCAACAGTGCAGAAGTCTTCATGGCTGCTTCACGTCTTGTTGCCGCAGGGGCAAATCCTCGTACGACATATGATTTCATTACCGGTGGCAAACCATGGAGTACACGTAAACTCCTTGGAACAATGCTCGACAAGGCAGACCGGTACTATGGCGGCCGTCTTGTCATTACAACTGAAAGCCTGGAAGACACACGCCGTATGGGAAGCGAAGGCCGTGACTCAGACTCACTGTATCAGCTGCTGCTTGCAGTAGATGGAGTTGAGGCAGTTGTTTTCATCCGCGAGGAAACGGACAATACATGCACACTCGGATTCCGTTCACGCAATGATGTTGATGTAAGTTCCATTGCTGCGGTTTTCGGGGGAGGCGGACACAAAAATGCTTCGGGCGCACTGACAGAAGGAAAACCGGGTACGCTTATTCCAAAAATTAAAGAGGAATTCAGCAAATTCCTTAAATAACTCTCACTTTTTCAGTGTATGGCCGGCATCATTTTTTGACGCCGGCTTTTTTTTCGAGAAAAACAACAAATCCACCAGAATTCTCTCTCTTTTCATGCACTTTCGGTGCTTAGAACGCTTAAAAGTTGGCACATAACATGCTTATTCGCCTTCATCACACCCCAAGGAGTCCGTATGAAGGAAATGGAAAAAGCAATGATTGAATTCAAAAATGGTACACGTTCAGAGAAAGACACACTCAACGCGATTCTCACGGCAATTTTCAAAAACAGGATTTATTTCAATCTGGAGAAACTGGATGAAGACTGTTTCAGTGAATTTCTGCTGTATCTGCAGGAACGTCTGCCGCGTTTCATGAGTATGTATGATCCGGAACGTAGTAAATTCAGTACGTATCTGAGGAAGATATGCATTACTCAGTTGAGGAGCTGGTATAGGAAATATTATCGGAAGTATGCGCGCGATATCGCACTGACGACATATGCCATCGAAGAAAGCCGGACACAGATGCTTGCAGACAGCCCGGAAGAGCAGTTTTCTTGTAATGATTTGAATGAAAATACCAGAATCCAGAATTTCCTGACTACCACTAACAGGAAAGTGCCCATCCAGACAAAAATCATGATGCTCGCATTGAAATCAGCTTCTTTTCTGACACCCGTGCATATTGAGAAAATATGCAAGATGGCTGATATTTCGGAAGATGAGCTGTACGGGAAACTTGAAATCATCAACAGAAATCTTGATGCAAAACTTGAACGGCAGCAACATCTAATTCAGCTGCAGAATGAAGCTTATATCCTCAAAAAAGAAAGTTCCATCCAGATGTCTATCCTTAACCCGGAATCGTCGCATTATCATTCTGCAGAAGTGTCATGTGAATATCACGACAAACTCTGGAAGAAACGTCTTGAGCGTTCCCGAACATCGCACGATGTGTATCCGACGAACACTCTTGTTTCTGAAGTTCTTGATGTCCCGATTGGTCAGGTAACGCATGTTTTATCTGCCGCAAGAGATAAAAACGGTGGTTCAAAAGTGCAAAAAGAAGTATCATATGAGTATGACAATTTATGCAGCGACAGGAAATGCCCACAAAAAGCAGGAACTTCAGAAGATTCTGACACCTCACATAATAAGAATTCCAAAAGATGATGGAATTGATTTTGATCCCGTAGAGGATGGCAACGATTTCGTCAGTAACAGCCTCATAAAGGCAAAGGCTCTGTACGAAATCGTTCACCAGCCGGTAATTGCCGACGATTCAGGTCTGTGTGTAGATATTCTTGACGGAAGGCCGGGTATTTATTCGGCACGTTATGCAGGAAAGAATGCTGAGCCAAATGCAGACGGATCAAAACTTCCTGTGGATGTGCGTAACTCACTGCTTCTTGAAGAAGCATGGGAAGCTGCAGAGAAAAAGGCAGAAGAAACAGGAAAAGATATAGTTTCGTTACTCGGATGCCATTATGTATGCTGCATGGTGCTTTATCTCGGTCCGGACAGATTTTATTCCATTCAGGAAACAATGGAAGGACGCCTGATTTCTCCAGATGAAAATGAACGCGGAACAGGCGGATTCGGTTATGACCCGGTCGTCATTCTTCCGGATTACGGAAAAACGGTCGCCGAACTTACAGAAGACGAAAAGAACGCCATTTCTCACAGAGGAAAGGCTGCCTCTAAGCTTAAGCTTTTTTTCTGAAAAGGAACGCCCTGTCAGTAACTGATTTCACGAATGTGAGTCCGGCAGATTCTGAACAGCGTTTCAAACCTTCAAGCGTGTAAAAAGACACGTGTGTTGAATCGCTTCTGTACCACCAGTTCTTGAAAAATTCCCTGTCAGATTTCACGTTTTCAGGATTTTCTATGTCCGTCATTGTTTTCAGGAGCATTGTTCCAATCGCGACATAGCCTCCGGGAGTACATGCTCCCGCAAGTTTTTTCATGTCAGCAAGCGGTGTCTCGAAATGTTCTGCAACCTCAAGACAGGTCACGAGATCCGCACCATTTTCAAAGAACGATGTATCCGGAGCGAAAAACGGATCCCAGCCTCGTATGTCACATGAGTTCTTCAGGATAGTGCCTTCGCTGGCATATTTCTTCAACAGCAGGCATAGTGCAGGTTCAGGACCGCTGCCGTAATCAAGAATGCTCCGAAGGTGCTGCGCCCCGCCAGGTAATTCATTACATGTAAGTTCCTTCAGTACGGGATTAATGAAGTTTTCAAGAAATGTGCGGTATCCGTCATCTGAGAGCGAATTATTATGCTGTTCATACCGTTTCCTCTGCCCTTCAATACTTACATAGCAATCTGATGAAAGGCAGATGCTTCCACATCCAGTACATTCAAGATACTGTCTTGCTTTAAGCGAGAATAGTTCTGTATTTCCTTCACCGCAGACCGGGCAATTCAACATGTATAAAATAATACAAAAAAAGTGCTAAAGATTCATCCCTTCTGTGCCGAAAAAATATATGGGTAATAATTGTTCAGTTGAACAATTATCTCATCATGTGCAGATTTTCAGACAGCAGCCTTGAATGCTGGCTAAAATTCTTCGCATTAAGGAAGCATGGATGCTTCCCTATACAACAGATTCCATGGAGGAACGAATTATGGTCATCAACCACAACATGTCAGCGATGTATTCAAATCGCGTTCTTGGTCTTAGCCAGTCCAATCTTCAGAAAGATATGGAAAAGCTTTCATCAGGAGAAAGAATCAACCATGCCGGAGACGACGCTTCTGGTCTTGCAGTATCTGAGAAGATGCGCTCACAGATCCGCGGTCTGAACATGGCATCAAAGAATGCACAGAATGCAATCAGTTTCACACAGGCAACAGAAGGTTACCTCGAAGAAACTACCAGCATCATTCAGCGCATCCGTGAACTTGCAGTACAGTCATCAAA
>JAZUFS010000133.1:0-4413 GCA_045640805.1 Treponemataceae bacterium | reverse complement strand
GCAAAGGGTATCCGTCCGTCAGTACAGCGCATGGCAATTCTGAAGTATCTTTCAGAACACAAGACGCATCCGACTGTGGATATGATGTACACAGCGCTTTCTCCGCTCATCCCTACCCTGTCAAAGACAACAGTCTACAACACGGTAAAGCAGCTTGCAGAGTACGAGCTGATTCAGTCCATCCAGATAGAGGACGGCGAAGTCCGCTACGATGCAGATACATCAGATCACATCCATTTCAAATGCATGAGTTGCGGCAAGGTGTACGATATTTTCGAACGCGCACCCGTAACTTCAGGAATCATTCCAGACGGATTCACTGTGCAGAAGACACAGACGAACCTGTGGGGCGTATGCCCCGGCTGCCAGAACCATGTTTCTAGTGGCAAATAAAAAGAAAAGTAATAAAAAACACTAAATATAGTGCAGTTTTTATAAATATCAGCCGATACATACAGTATGAGGAACATAAAGACAAAAAGCTTTATGTAATTTAAGTGGGAGGATACAGGTATGGCAGAAGCAGTAATGAGAGATCTTGAGACAGTAGAAGCAGAAATTGCAAGAACAAAGGAAGCTCTGGCAAACGTTAAGGGAACAGAGACTGAAGTCTATGCTCGCATCGTCGGTTATTACCGTTCAGTACGCAACTGGAACAATGGCAAGCGCGATGAGTACGGCCACAGAAAGATGTTCGTATATGACGGACCTGCAGACGCCCACAACGCACAGGAACTTGACGCAGTACTCAATAAAGCCGCAGTAGCCTGCTGAACGGAAGAGCCCGAGGGGCACTCAATAAAAAGCACTCTGAAGAAGCACCGGTCACGCAAGGCCGGTGTTTTTTTATGCCTTCAACACGTCGTAGTACGGCTTTCCCATCAGTTTTTCGAAGTATTCTTTAAGCTCAAAGTTCTTGTTCCACTTTCCTTCAGGATAATAGCCGTAGCGCGCTTTCACGTCGCTCATGCGTGCTTCAAGGTCCAGTGTGCCGTCAGCGCCGCACGTTGAGTCGAGCACCTGAATGAGTCGGTCGTAATCGTCGTATGTGTAGCTTTCAAGAAGCGAGCGGATTTGTGCGGCGGCCTCGTCTGACACGTCGCGCTTTCCGATGTAATCGTCGTAATCCTGCAGGTTGAACGAGTGGGTCAGGCAGAGGCGCGCGGCATTCTCAAAGCCAAGGTCCATCAGGAAGCGGTAACCGTCCCAGATGTGCGCGATATACGTGTAGCCTTCCTGACGGCCGATATCGTGCAGCAAGCCGTACACATACGCGAGCTCAGGATTAAGCTGAGTGACCAGAGAACCGTCCCCTGGTTCATGCTCGTTCACACGAGCTGTCGCTCGTGAAGCATCGATACCGCCCTTCACTTCCGAGACTTGTGCATCATTCACGGCGCGCGCGATTTTTTCGGCGGCGCGGGCGACGGCACGACTGTGCGCTTCCCACGGGCCAGGGTTCTTTGCTGCGGCCTCAGAAAGCAGATACTCCGCGAAAGCCCGCGACGGCTCGGTCTGCTTTCCTGCGAGCATATTGAGGATGCGCGCCTCACGGTACGCCATCACAAAATCAAACGGGTCAGTTGACGTCATGTGCATGTTCGCTTCAACCGCTTCATCAATCGTCGTGATCTTGAATTCAAAACCGTCTTCGGCCTCGTAGTCGTCAAGATTCTGCGCGCCAGGCACAAGGCTCTTCACATCGCAGAAATAGTAGAAGTTATCCTGACTGAACACTTTATTCCCAGCCATGACCGACTTCTGGCGCCGGCCGACGACACCCGCCTCAATCACTGACTCAGGGATAACCTCAAGCCCGGTCTCTTCAGCAGTCTCGCGGATGAGCGCAGCCACTTTATCCTCGTCGTCGTGAATGCCGCCGCCCGGGAACTTGTAGTAGCCGTACTTGCTGACGTACGCCATGACGATGCGCGTACAGCCAGAAACACGACGGCTTCCCTGCGCGGATCCGCTTTCAGAAGCGGGGCGGCTGCCTTGAATGCCGGCACATGCCTTGGTTTCCGATGCATACATGTCAGCGAACTGCGCGG
Organism: Treponemataceae bacterium; assembly: GCA_045640805.1. Classification (GTDB taxonomy): domain Bacteria; phylum Spirochaetota; class Spirochaetia; order Treponematales; family Treponemataceae; genus Treponema_I. The sequence goes on along the minus strand of JAZUFS010000133.1, from coordinate 2,362 downwards.
CAACTTCCGTAGCAGGCACATCCGGGAAGATGATGGAGCGGGCACTCGGGCGCGAAAACACTTCCCACGAAGGGTCGTAATTCTTCAAATCAATATCAAACAGCTTCTTCATAACTACTCCCCAGCACTTCCTCTGCTCTGCATTCTCGCGATCAGTGCGTCATTCTCCTGTATACTTTCCCGCCTGAGCCGCCCACATGGCAGCATACTTGCCGTTCATGGCAAGCAGATCGGCGTGGGTGCCTTCTTCTATGATGCGGCCTTTTTCAAGCATGATGATGCGGTCGGCATCCCTTGTGGTTGAAAGACGGTGCGATATGTAGAACACCGTTTTTCCGCGGGCCGCAGTCTCCATCGCCTTATTAAGCTCGTACTCTGCAATCGGGTCAAGGGCGCTCGACGGCTCATCCATGATAAGGATATCCGCGTTCTTGTAGAACGTACGCGAAATGGCAATTTTCTGGCTTTCACCGCCTGAAAAGTCCACGCCGCTTTTGTCAAACTCTGTCGTCACCTGCGTGAAAAGCCCGTCTGGGAGCGCCTTCAGTTTTGTAGAGAATCCTGCCATCTCAAGTGCACCGGTAAGCGCGCCCTCCCCCGAGCGGATGTCATCGGAAGAAAGCCTGTCCATAACGACGTTCTCGGCGAGCGTTGCGCCGTACAGCTGATAGTCCTGGAAAACGACGCCTATACGCCTGCGGTACTGGCCGGGGTTATAGGTCGCGACATTGCTTCCCGCGTACGAGATGGTGCCTTCTGACGGGTCGTACAGGCGCATCAGAAGCTTTATGAGCGTCGTCTTTCCGGCGCCGTTGTAGCCTACGATTGCAATATGCTCGCCAGGCTTTACTTTCAGATTTATGTCGTGAAGGACAGGCTCGCTCGCTTCATTATAGCGGAACATCACATGCTCCACACAAAGCTCGCCCGGCTCATCAGGCACGTCGCTGCCCTCATCCTTTTCGATGACAGGCTCGGTTTCAAGGAACGCGTTGAGCTTATCCACGAACATGCCGTTCTCATGCGCAATGGCACCGATGTCGGCGAACATGAACATGCTCTTTCTCAGGCTGTTCGTCCTGTTGAAAAGAACGACCGCATCGCTGTAACTGACCGTTTTCAGAACAGCAGCCCTGAACACAAGCCACGCCGTATAAAGGCCATCCAGCAGGAAATCGCCGACAGCATAACGGCTCACGAATGAAAGCCATGCGCGCTTCAACCCCGCTTTCTTATTCACTTCGATAATCCTGTCATCAGCCTCGCGGAACTCAGCATCAAGCTGGTCGCCCGCATTCGGATGCAGACGCAGTTCCTTGGCGTAATCCTTCAGATAGAAGACGCGGCTCACGTAGTCGCGCTTTCTGATATGCTCGTTCGTATCCATGCGGACGTCGTACTTCACCTTGTTGAGCTTCTTTGAGACAAGCAGGCGGAGCACGAACGAAACGACGACAAAAACAACGCCAACCGGATCTGTCATCAGGAAGAAAACGCCCGTTGAACAGATGATGGTAAGCGACTGCATGATGGTGTTCAAAAGCTGCAGGAAGCGGTCGATTGACGCCTCGGCTTCTGACACCGACAGCACAAACTCGTTGTAGTAAGTCGGGTCGTCATAGCAGCGCAAATCAAGCTTTGACGCCTTCTCGAACATCTGTTCCTTGAGTGCCTTGTACAGCTTGGGCTTTGCCTTGTATGACCAGCGGTAGATGAAATAGCCGTCAGGGATTATCTGCAGCGCGTTTATCAAAAGGATGATGCCGATGTACACGAACGCGCGCATGAACGGCTCGTGGAATTCAGCACATCTGAGAACTTCGCGGATACCGAGGCAGTGCTCCAGGAAGATGATTATCTGGTATCTGAAGCCGTCGTACATGAAGTATGCCATGTAGCCCGGGCACGTCTTGAAGCAGAGCTTGCAGAGCTGCCACTGGGTCTTGAAGGCGTGTGCGAGAGACTGTTTGTTCTTCCTGTCTTTCATTCTGCCACCTCCGCCCAGATGCCATCCGCCTGCGCACCGGAATCTGCAAGGTAGTTTTCCGCCTGCTTCCGGTACATATCAGCGTAACTGCCACCCATCTTCATGAGGGATTTGTGCGTTCCCTCCTCAATGACCTTCCCTTTTTCAAGGAGATACACCCAGTCGGTGTTCTGTACTGATGAAAGCCGGTGGGATATGAAAAGCAGCGTTCTGTCACTGCATGATTTCAAAATGTTGTCGAACAGCTTGTACTCGGCTATCGGGTCGAGTGCGCTTGAAGGCTCGTCGAAAATCTTGACCGGACTCTGACGGGCGAACGCGCGCGCAACGACGATTTTCTGGAACTCGCCGCCGGAAAGGACAGCGCCCTTATCG
>JAZUFS010000132.1:0-1891 GCA_045640805.1 Treponemataceae bacterium | reverse complement strand
ATTCGATGCAGCAAAGAAGATTGCAGTTATCAAGGCTGTACGTGAAGTTACAGGTCTTGGTCTTAAGGAAGCTAAGGACCTTGTTGAAGGTGCTCCAAAGCCACTTAAGGAAGCTGTATCTAAGGAAGATGCTGCAAAGATCAAGGAAACAGTTGAAGCAGCAGGTGGAACAGTTAAGATTGCATAAGTTTGCAGTTAACTGTCTGGATTGGAGCTTTGCTTATGGCAAGGCTTCATCCTGCAACAACTAAACGACTCTGTTATTTAAGCTGCCGGAGACAGTGTTTTCCGGCAGCTATGCCCGTCTAAAAAAGATGTGCGGACTGCAGGTGACTGCAGGCTTTGAAACCGCTAAAGTTTATAGGGGGATTTGATGTTCGCAAAAAGCCGGACGATCAACCGTCAGTATATTGGTAAAAACATCCAGAATTTCATGGAGCTGCCTGACTTAATTGACATTCAGCTCTCATCCTACGAAAGTTTTCTTCAGAAAAACAAGCTGGATAATCATGAGAAGCCCGAATTTCAGGGCCTTGAAGAAGTATTTCAGTCAACATTCCCGATTGAAAGCCCTAATGGCGACATGCTTCTTGAATATGAATATTACGAACTCGATGAATCAAATATAAAATTCTCAGAGCAGGATTGTAAGCAGAAAGGACTGACCTACTCTGTACCTCTTAAAGCGCGTATTAATCTGATTTTCAACCAGACAGGTGAAATCAGGCAGAAAGATATTTACATGGGAGATATCCCTCTCATGACAGACCGCGGTACATTCGTGATTAACGGCGCAGAACGTGTCGTCGTATCACAGATTCACCGTTCTCCTGGTGTCATTTTCAGCCACGAGAAGGGCGAATTCTCAAGCCGCATCATTCCATACCGCGGATCATGGCTTGAATTTGAGATTGACCCGAAGAAGGAACTGATTTACGCAAAGATTGACCGCAAGAAGAAGATTCTCGGAACAATCTTCCTGCGCGCACTGGGCTACAGTACACGCGAGGAAATCATCAGGGCTTTCTACGACGTTGAGAAGATTTCCATCAAAGATACAAAGGATATGCGTGAAAATCTCGTCGGTAAAGTTCTTGCAGACGCAGTATTTGCCAAGGATGCAGAAACTGGTGAAGAGAAGAAAATCTTCCGCGCCGGTGAGAAGCTTCAGCCGCATATTATTGACGAACTGTTTACACACAAGGAAATCAAGTCTCTTACTGTAATCAAGTTTGACGCTGAAAGTTCCCTCAACTCACAGATGATCATCAACTGTTTTGAGAAAGAGGAAATCCGCTATACAAAGGAAGGTGCTGAATCTGACGAGCCAACAAAGGAAGATGCACTTTCAGCAGTATACTCAGTCCTTATGCCAGGTGAGCCAATCACTGTTGAGGCTGCAGAGAAAGACCTTACAACAATGTTCTTCTCTCTCCGCCGCTATGACCTTGGCCGCGTAGGACGCTACAAACTCAACAAGAAACTCGACCTCGACACACCGATGGAAGAACATACACTCACAAAGGATGATATCATCCAGACAATGAAGTTCTTCATCAGAGTGTATATCGGCGAGGAAGAAACAGACGATATCGACCACCTCGGAAACCGCCGTGTACGTTCTGTAGGTGAGCTCATGACAAACCAGCTCAAGACTGCATTTGCACGTATGGAGCGCATTGCCAAGGAGCGCATGGGACTTAAGGAAACTGAGACAATGAAGCCTCAGGACCTTATCTCAATCAACCCGATTGTAGCTTCTATCAAGGAGTTCTTCGGATCCAGCCAGCTGTCACAGTTCATGGATCAGGTCAATCCTCTTGCAGAGCTTACCCATAAGCGCCGTATCAACGCTCTCGGACCTGGTGGTCTTTCACGTGACCGCGCAGGA
>JAZUFS010000131.1:0-1844 GCA_045640805.1 Treponemataceae bacterium | reverse complement strand
GGAACACCTCCTTGGCACACAGAAAGACATGGCTACGAACCGACTTGCTCCAGAATCTGGCGGAAGTCCGGCTGGCGACGCTTTGTGCTGCGTCATGTCAGCCCTTATGATGCGTTCTGCACTCATCCAGTTCAACCGTGGCCGTGATGGTACCGACAAGCAGCCAATCCTGCATATCGGTTGCGGCATCAATACCGGTGATGTAGTTGCCGGTCAGATTGGTACAAGTGAACGTATGGAATATACCGTCATCGGCGATGCCGTAAACCTTGCCAGTCGTACTGAGGCGCTTAACAAGCCGTTTCATACAGATATTCTCATTACTGAAAACACATACAGACTCATCAAGAAATATGTCATAGTCGAAGAAATGCCTTCGGTCCATGTCAAAGGAAAGAGTGAGCCTGTAAAGATATTCGCTGTTGTCAACAGAGTGGGAGCTCCGGGACCAAAAACACTCAGGGAAGTTCGTGCCCTGCTTGGTGTCTCTGAGCCAGATTTAAGTGGTGTAAATACCGATGAAGAAGAAAAGAAGTATAAGATTAATTAATGCGGGAGACATCCTGCTCACAATTCTTTGTCTCATCGGCATGGCCGTTGCCCTGTATCTGTTCTGGGATGACCTGAACGTCTCGCTTGCAAAACAGGATGAAGCACCTATCGCTGTCGTCTATTTCAAGCAGAATACCGTTCAGCGTCGTATGGTCGACAGAAACCTGTGGGAACGTGTCCAGACGTCGGCTCTTGTCTACGAAGGCGACCGTATCCGAACTTCAGAAATGTCAGAAGCCGTCACTGTTTTTGCTGACGGAACTGAAATAGAAATACACGAAAACACCCTGATCCAGATATATACGCAGAAAGAAAAGGCTGCCATTGATTTCATAAGCGGTGCAATTACAGCTACAACATCTGGAATAGAGGATGAGACAACTGACGGCAGGCTTCTTGTTAAAACGGGAGATAAGGTTGTTGAACTGAACTCCGGCACGGTCACATCCATTGCAGCCCCTGTTTCCTCTTCAGGGAAGGATGCTGCTGACAAAGCTTCTGTTGCCGTTACGGTTACGAAAGGTTCTGCATCTGTTCGCGATGCTCAGAAGTCAGACAGCTATCAGGAAACTGCTGCTGCAAAGTCTGTCATGAATGTGGCTCAGAACTCGCTTGATAACCTTGGAACAACGGCTCGCCAGATGCTTGCGACTGCAAGGGCAGCTGCAGGCGAGACAGTCTCTGAAGAACTTGTTGCTCCCAAGCAGGTTGTTCGTTCCGGTGAAGTTTCTCTTGTAAAGACTGTTGTCACAGACCAGGCTGATGATGAAACGTCGGAAGAAAGCGTAACTGTAGAAAAAAGGAAAGCAACCCTTTATCTGCCTGTAAGCAGCACGACTGTCCGGCTTGAAAAAGGCGTCATGCCGATTATCCAGACCAAATGGGAATCAAACACTGACCTTACGTTTGAGTTTGCCCGCAACGCTTCATTCACTAAAACACTTTTCACGCGTACATATCCGTCATATCAGACGCAGTCATATATTTCACTTGAAGATTATGCAGAACCAGGTTCCCTCTTCTGGCGCGCCTATTTTGCCGGCGACCCTGACAGTATCTTTGCAATGGGTGTCGTGCTTGTGCAGAATGCTCCTGATGAAAGCGAGCAGGAGATGATAGACCGTGTTCTTAATGAAGAAGGATCTGTTCCGCTGAAGGATGAGCCTGACACGCAGGAAGAAGCGATAAAGGCAGAAGCAATCAGAAAGGAAGAAGAAGAGCGTAAAGCGCGCGAAGAAGCAGCCCGTCTGGATGCTCAGCGTGAAGCAGAACGCATTGAGGCAGAGCGCAAG
>JAZUFS010000130.1:0-3989 GCA_045640805.1 Treponemataceae bacterium | reverse complement strand
AGCGACAAGCTGGTCGTGGCTTCCGTGCTGGATGATGCGTCCCTTTTCAAACACGTAAATCGTGTCGCAGAAGCGGCAGCTCGACATTCTGTGAGAAATGTAGATTGCGGCCTTGTTCTGGACCAGGTCGTTGAACCGGTTGTAGATGTCGTATTCGGCAATCGGGTCGAGCGCACTTGTCGGCTCATCCATGATGACGAACGGCGCGTCCTTGTAGAGCGCACGGGCAATCGCTATCTTCTGGGCTTCACCGCCTGAAATCTCGATGCCCCTCTTTTCCAGATTGTACAGGTTGGTGTTGATGCCATCCTCAAGGCGGCTAAGACGGTCTTCCATGCCGGCGCGTACGAGGGCGTCAGTAATCTCATCCTCTTTGTAGTCAGTACCGATGGCGATGTTCTCCGCAATCGTGCTCGCCATGAGCTGGAAGTCCTGGAACACGACTGAGAACATGGCCATGTACTCCTTGTAGTCGTACTCGCGGATATCCTTTCCGTTCAGGAAAATCGCGCCTTCGGTCGGGTCGTACAGGCGGCAGAGCAGCTTGATGAACGTCGTCTTACCCGCACCGTTCTGGCCGACAAATGCCATCTTTTCGCCCGACTTCATCGTGATGTTCACGTGGCTTAAGACCATCTCATCACTTGCCGGATATCTGAAGCTGACGTCGCGGAACTCAATCTCGTATGCGGGGACCGCTGCCTTATCAGCAGATTTCTCTCCATCCGCAGAACGTGCCTCAATGTGCTCCTTGCCTTCGTACTTCTTGTTCTCAAGGTCAAGAAACTCCGCAAAGTACACGAGATACGAGCAGACCATATCCACCTGCAGCCAGTCGTCGAAAAGACGTCCGATGGCAAGACCGAGCGCAATCATCGTGTTTACGTACTTGATGAAGTTACCTGTTGAAATCATGCCGAAAATGGCTTTCAGTCCGATGTACAGGTTACAGATTATCTGGAACATGAACGTCGCGGCATTGCTTACGATGTACAGCTTGTTCGTGTCCTTTATACCCTTATGCATGTTCTTCCGTGAAATGGCAAGGTACCCGTTCACGCGCTTTTCAAGCAGATCTGCCATTCCGTAGATGCGGATGTCCTGACCTATGCTCTGTGTCTGCGTCAGGCGCTCAAAGTAGTTGAACTTGCGGTTTGAGTCGACGTCCGCGTTGTACCAGTTGAGTTTGATGGCGTTCATCTTCTTCTGCGTCCGCATCTGGAACAGAATACTGAGCACGAGACAGACCGGGATGACGAGGAAGCTCCAGTTCGAAGCCATGAAGTTGAACAGGGCACCTTCGCCGGTGACGGTCGTCTTCACGAACAGACTTGCCAGAATGATGGCAGAGAACACGATGTCCGACACGTCGCGGATGACGTTTGCCGTAAGGCGGCAGAACGCAATGACGTCGCCGTTTGCCTGTCCGCCTTCCTTTGCCTTGTGAATCAGGTCGAGCGTTTCTTTCCGCTCCAGTTCCTCAAAATCAAGCTCAAACGCCTTGTCCAAAATCGCCAGGTCCATCTTCTCGCGGATGATCCTCTCGTGGATTATGACGTATTTTTCAAGTCCCCAGTGCAGCATTTCGCTTGTCGCAAGACATGCCAGGTAAATGGCCGCCGTCCTGATGATCTCGTTGAGCGCGACGTGCGCCATGACAGAGTCAATCAGGTAGCTGGTGAAGATGTACGTCATGTACTTTGGTGCGACAGCAAGCACTTTTGTGATGAAGGTGACCGGCATGTAGCCTCTGTCAATCTTGTTGACCAGGCGGAAAACGCGTTTTATGAGCTTACCGTTTTTCATTCTGCACCTCCTTCTCTGTAGTAGTGGCTCTGTATTTCAAACATGTTTGCGTATTCGCCGTTCTTCGCGAGCAGTTCTTCGTGTGTTCCCTCTTCAAGAATCTGGCCCTGCTTAAGGTAGAAGATGCGGCTGCAGAACTTTGTGCTCGCTAGTCTGTGGCTGATGAAGAGCGCGGTCTTGTTTTCAGCCATCTTGTTGTATTCATTGTAGATATGGCTTTCTGCGAGCGCATCGAGTGCGCTTGTCGGCTCATCCAGCACAAGAATGCTTCCGTTCTTGTAGAGCGCGCGGGCAAGCAGCAGTTTCTGCGTCTCACCGCCTGAGAAGTTGGTCCCGTTTGAGTCCAGCTGCTCGTTTATGTAAGAGTCTCCCTTAGCCGGAAGTGACTCGATTTTCTCTAAGATGCCTGCCTCGGAAAGGCACTTTTTCACGAGCTCCAGATCTGACTTTCCGGTCTCCTTTCCAGAGACGTTCTCGCGCACGGTGAAGGCGAGCGGGTTCAGCTCCTGGAAGACGACGCTCAGCTGCTTCTGGTACTCGTCTATGTTGAGCGTAGAAATGTCTATGCCGTTCGCCAGAATCCTTCCTTCCGTTACCGGATACAGTCCGCAGATAAGCTTTACGATAGTCGTCTTACCCGCGCCGTTGTTGCCGACAAGGGCGAGTTTTTCGCCTTTCTTTATGGTGAAGCTCAAATCCTTCAAGATCCACGGCATGTCGTCAGCGTAGCGGAACGAGACATGGTCAAACACAATTTCAAGACCGTTTTCCGTGTCAGGAATATCGCCTGAACCTGTGTGCAGGAACTTATCCTCAGACTCCATGAACTCGCGGTAGTTGGAGACTTCTGCGCTGCAAAGGGCAGTGTCGCCGACCTTGTAGGCGATGAAACTGAACCAGTTTGTAAAGTTAGCGATGAGCGCCATGTAGACAATCATCTCAGGAATCGTCATCGTGCCATCATATACGCGTGACACGAGGATGAAGAACGCCAGCAGGTCGCGTGCAACAAGGAACAGCTGGTCAGAAATGGTCGGGTAATACCAGCGCACCTCGCACCTGTTGTTGAAGTGCCAGATCTTGTTGATGAGCTTTATGCCCGTATCATGCAGCCAGCCCTGCATCTGGTAAATGCGGATGTCCTTTCCGTACTCAGGCTGTGAGTGAGTGCGGATGTAGCGCCATTTTGCGCGTGTATCAAGAATCGTTTCCCTTTCCTTCATGAAGAACTTCTGCGCGTGGTCAACGAGTATGTAGTTGCTTACACCAGCCGCAATGACAATGGCGAAAATCTTCCAGTCAAGCAGACAGATTGCCGCACCGTACGTGATGATGCCGACCGCGTTTCCAAGAAGGTCCATCGTCAGGTCAAGAATGCCCATGGCGCCGCCCCATTCATTGACGGCATCGAAAGCCTTGTGCAGAATTCTGTGTCCCTTGTGCGAATCGATGTTGCTGAAGTCAGTCCTGTTTGCCTTATCCATGAGGGATGGGACAAGTCCGCCTTCAAAGTTGTCTGTGGCGGTAATGCAGAAAAAGAGGTTGTTTTTCGTAACAGCCTCTATGGTCATGAGCAGCAGGTTTGCAATGAACACCAGCATGATGACCCAGATGTACTGAAGTACATTCCCTTTCAGGATGAGGCTCAGCGCAATTGACGGGATGAGCGATGCGAGTACGGGGTTTCCGATGCGTGCAAGAACGTTCAGCACGACCTGGAACCACGAGCCCGGGCACACCTTGAACATGCGCTTATACATGTATGCAATGTTCTGGAAAACGTTATATTTCTTATTATAGTTCTTCATGCTTCGACTCTACCATGAGAAACGGGGGGAGGACAATAAACTTGGAGTTTACTCAGTATGATGAATAGTGATATGGGACGCGCATGAAAACGCTTTCCGGCTTTCCGTGGCTCGCGGACTAGCCGCCGCTCGGTACCCGTCAGCTGCCTCCGGCACCCGCCGGACACTGGCTCCGCCACCACTCCAATCCGGCTGGGAGCAATTACAGACAATGCATAGTCATGCTTTCAGCGGGCGAGGGGGCGCGCAACCTATGCTGGGTCGTGTAAATCTTGGGAGCAATTATGTTGCGCTGGCACAAACGCTGGCGCGTTTCTGCGGCAGCAATGTGTAAACTGATTTGCTTTTTTGGGCATTTCTTTTTCAGCGGGCGAG
>JAZUFS010000129.1:0-4232 GCA_045640805.1 Treponemataceae bacterium | reverse complement strand
CGTTCGATGTCTTATCTGCCGCCATGGGCCACCTCCTGCGCATCCGGATGAGTGTTGCTCATCCTTCCTTACACCCCGCATTTCGCATTCTCGAACTTCGTCATCACTTCGTGCATGACTGGCGGAGTGCGTTTCATGAGCTCATCCATCAGTTCCCCTGGAATGCCGTACATCGCTTCTGCCATGGCGGCGGCGATATCCGTGAGCGTGTCACAGTCACCGCCCAGGGACACTGCGTTACGCACTACATCTTCGAAATCAGTTCCTTCAAAAAAAGCCGTCATCGCTTCCGGCACCGTTTTCTGGCACGATTCCTGATGAAAGTACTTCGGGCGGATCTCGTCACAGGTGCGTGACAGGTCGTAGCTGAACTCTTTTTCAACGTACGCCTTTATCTCATCCTTTGTCTTGCCGTGGCGTGCCAGCCAGATGACGGCGGCCACTGACTCAGCGCCTTTCACGCCCTCAGGATGATTATGTGTAACTTCGGCTGTCCATCGTGCGACTTCGCGGGTCCGCTCCAGGGTGTCAAAAAGCCATCCCGCTGCTGCAACGCGCATGGCAGAGCCATTCCCGTAACTGCCGTATGGCTTCCGGTCGCGGCTGCCAAGCCAGAAATAAAACTTCTGGCCGTATCCTGCCCATGGGAATCTGTTTCCCCAGTCGTGCATCGCATCAATAATGGCGTTTTTCATATCCTCTTCGCCTGCATCAAGGCCCGCCTTCAGGATTCCTTCACAGACGGCGATGGTCATCACGGTGTCATCCGTCAATTCAGAGGCTTTACAAAAAAGAGGAAACACCTTGCTCTTGTTTCCCTTGTCAAACTCATACGGGGAACCGATTATATCCCCAAGCATTGCTCCGTACATACATCACCTCCACTTTTATTATAGGGATTTAATGCTTAGCCGGCATACCTTAAGCAACTCTTCTACCGATTTCACCCCATGCATTTCGGCTGCCAGTCTGACGATTTCTCCGCAGGTGCGTGAATCTTCAAGCGCATCGTGAGCGAGATAGTCTATGCCGAAGTGTTCTCCAAGCGTGGTGAGCTTGTGGTTATCGAACTCCGGCCAGGTGCGCTGGGCAACCCGAAGTGAGTCGAAGTACTCCAGTTCCGGCAGGTCCATCCCGAAATAGCGGCAGCAATCGCGGATGACATTCATATCAAATGTGTTGCCGTTGTGTGCAACAAGCGGAATGTCCGGCGTCTTGTTGATGAACGGCATGACAATAGTATCCCAGACTTCGGGAAAGTAAGGCTTGTCGCGCACATCATCGTATGAGATGTGATGAATCTCTGCAGTGAATCTCGGGTTGAAATACATCTTTGCAGGATGAATCAGGGAGCTGCACGCATCTGTCTCCTTTCCGTCAATGAAGCGGACAAGGCCGACAGAGCAGGCGCTGTTCTTATAGTCGTTCGCGGTTTCAAAATCGATGGCAATGTAATCAAGTTTGTTGTTCATGTTTCTAATATAGCGGGCCGGGCTATCATTTGGTGATGGGGGAAATAAAAACTTAATGATAATGTTTATTAGTTTTTCAGATAGGTGTTTAAAACAAAAAATGTCACCCAAAAATTGGGTGACATTTTAGGTGACATTTTGCAAAATTCTGGTTTTCAGGAAATTGTGCAGTGTGTGTAACTCATTGTGTTACTTAAAGTTATTTAATCGGGCAACCGGGATTTGAACCCGGGACCTCTACGTCCCGAACGGAATTCCGGGTATTTAACCTATCTATATTTTTCTTTAGCTTTCTTAAACTATAGCATAGTAAGGAGATAAAATCTATTATATTTTTCTTTATTTTTCTATATCCAAAATTGGGTGACATTTTAGGTGACATTTTAAAATAGTGGGGGAGAAAAGCATAGGTTGCTGTCACTGTTGTGTGGCTAAGCCATGAATCTCATTTTCCAATGATTTGAGATATTCAATTATATCATCAAAATCTGGCTTTTCACTATAAATCATCGTTTTCATGTTTTCATAATCTTTCCGAAGTTCAGAAACAATTTTTCCTTCTGGGACCAATTTGACTTCTTTCAAGGTTGAACTTTCGTAATGAGCACTTTTTGAGTAGTAGAATTTTTCTTTGAAAAGCACATCCTTTTCGAGAAGGTTTTTTTTATCAAAAGCTTTGTTTTTAATTTCTGAATGGCCCATCTGATATACATCATATAAATGCCTGGCATATCTTTGGGATACAGGTTTACCTTCTGGCCAGTGAACAATCTTATGGAGGATTGTTATCTTTTCCCAGAAAGTCCGTTCTGCATCGATTGTACGGACATGTGTACTTTTTTGCCCAAAAAGGGCAGGATAATAATCTACGGCAAAAGGAGCTATCTCTACTTCGGAAGATGGTGTCCATTCTGCGATGGGACCAATTTCAAGCTGAATATAAGACCGAAGATATTGTGTTGCGTCCGGAAAATAAACCGGATAGATAAACCTGATAAGCATTGGATCATGGTCGTCAATCTGAAATGAGTTTACAATTCCAAGTTTTTCTTCAATCTCTTCATTCAGTTTAGGAACAAGCGTTTCCTTAAAGTACGTTGCTGCTGCAGCATTCAGTTCTTTATTGAATTTATCCTGCTGATTTTTTGACCTGTCTTTCCAAGGTTCCATTTTAGAGTAATCAAGTTTTGTCCAATCAAGAATAAGGTCTATGTCTTCAGAAAAGCGTTCAATAACATGAAAAGCTTTAGAAAGACTTGTTCCCCCCTTAAAGACAAAATCGTTTTTGAATTGGCTTTCATTGAAGAGATGGTCAAGAAGATAGCAGACCCAGAAATCCTTTTCAATGATGGATGGTTGAATACCCATTTTGAAAGCCGTAGCCTGAAAGAGTTCTCTTAATTCAGATTCTGATTTTTTCGCAATTATTTTCATACGATTTCAATTCCTGCATATTTTCTGGATGGTCGAATATATCCATTCACTGGAATCAACGGCTTCCCTCAAAATTACGGGTTTGTCTTCAGCTTTGATTCGGGATGAGAGAATCTGGATTGTTTCATCGGTAACGTGTTCTTTCCCCAGCGTTTTTAATGCTTGAACAGTAATGGATGTGATGTATGACATTTTTGAAAGTTCTCTGTTCGTACGGTGCTTGAAGGTGAGTGTAGTGTTGCCAAGTGAATATTCTTTGTATGGTCCGTCACTCAGATAGGTCCATATAGCTGGAACTTGAGTAGACAGGCCTAATATGTTCAGGGAATGTTCACCACATGGGGTAATCGTCCAATGAAAGTTTCTGGCTATGGCTTTTGCTATCTGATCTGGATCAGGTGGCAGATTCTCTTGTAAAAGTGTACTGAAGGCTGGCTTTTCAAATATGCCTGGTTTTATCCTTCTAATCTGGCCTTCTTTTGCAAGCCTGCTTAAAGATTGCCTGATGGTAGCCTGATTCGCAATTTCCGCAAAGTCGGAATAGATGAATACCGTACCAGGGTGAGAAGCTTTTATTTTTTCTGATAACGCATTTGCATAACCATTATTCATGTCACAAAAAGTATATAAAATTTGTGACATGTTGTCAAATGTATATCTGTTTTCATGCCTTTTAACACTTTTTGACATCCGTTGGAAGGTGTTAAAAGGTGTTAAAAAAGCTAATCGCTTAAGTCAGCCTCCTCAGCCATGCCGAGGATTTCATCCTGCCAGCATTCGACGAACCACTCAGGCGCGGTGGGGCGGGCGAACTGTCCCTGAGCGAGCACCCACTCGAGCACTTTCTGTGACTGTGCGGATGTGAACGTGATGGTCGTTGTGAGCGCCTCGTCATCGTCAGTGATTACCTGGTCGTCGGCCCAGATGCAGTCTTTCACGTACTGGCGGCCCGGCCCCTTGAAAACGATGACGTACCTGTCCGGGTGCGATTCCATGAAGGCGCCGAACTTGCCGCCTGAGCAGCGGGATGTGAAGTCGAAGTTTTCAGGCAGCTTGAAGGTCGTGCCCGTTCTGGTCAGGTTTCTGATCCTGTTCATGCAGAAAAGGCGTTCGGCTCCTTCTGGGGCCGCTTTGTTTCCTTTGTTTGATGCATTCTCATCCCAGCCGAACAGGAAGTACATGCCGTCCTCGAGTAGAATCTGGTACGGGCGCACGCGGCGGTGGGTGGTGGCTGTGTTCCAGCGGCCGTTGTAGTCAAACTCGATGATGAAGTTGCCCCTGAGTGCGTTCATGACGACGCTCCACGTGTCGTCGTTGATGATAACC
>JAZUFS010000128.1:0-4599 GCA_045640805.1 Treponemataceae bacterium | reverse complement strand
GGGGCGGTGCCGGAATGCTCATGCTGCCGGAGCCGCTTAGTCTGGCGCTTAAGTCTGTATGCAGGAACATTAACGCTACCGCTAAGGAAAGGGGCGTTAAACCAAGGAAGCGTGTCATTTACGTGACGCCTTCAGGAAAACCTTTCACACAGAAACTGGCACAGGACTTAAGTCAGGAAAGCGACCTTGTCTTCATCTGCGGCCGATACGAAGGTATTGACCAGAGGATTATAGACAGCTGGGTTGATGATGAAATCAGCATCGGTGACTATGTAATGTCATCCGGTGAACTTGCTGCAACAGTTATCATTGATGCAGTGTACCGCCTTGTAGACGGTGTGATTTCAAGTGAAAGCCTTGAAGAGGAAAGCTATACTGACGGTTTGCTTGAATATCCGCAGTACACTCACCCCGAGGTGTTCGACGGCATGAAGGTTCCTGAGGTTTTACTTTCAGGGCATCATGAAAACATACGGAAGTGGCGTCTTAAGATGCGGCTCAGGAAAACGCTCAGAGTGCGGCCAGATCTGGTTGCAAAAGCGCGTGAACAAGGGCTTTTAACAAAAGAAGCTGAAAAGATGATTGAGGAAATTACTAACGAAACAGGAGACTGAGATGGATCTTATAAAGACTATTGAAGAATCACAGAGAAAGGCAGATATTACATCATTCAAAGCTGGTGATACTGTAAAGGTTTTCTTCAAGATTGTTGAAGGAAAGACAGAGCGTATTCAGGTTTACGAAGGCCTGGTAATCTGCATCAAGGGTGAAGGCGTCCGCCAGACATTCACCGTTCGCAAGAACTCATACGGTGTCGGTGTAGAACGTGTATTCCCTATGCACTCACCACGCATTGAAAAGGTTGAACTGGTTCGCCCGGGTAAAGTACGCCGCTCAAAGCTCTACTACATCCGCGGAAAGGTTGGTAAGGGAGCTAAGATTAAGGAACTTATTACCAAGAAGGAAGATGACGCTGAGTAAGCTGTCTGCTTTCTGAAAAGAGCCTGCCTGCGGTTAACAACTGACGGCAGGCTTTTTTTTGCTTGAATATAGAAAAAAAAGGGATTAGAATATTAGGAAGGATAGTATATCCTTAAGGATTTTCATACTGTGAGTAATATGCAGCAGATACAGGTTAGTGTTCTCAAAGAAGGAATGATATTTTCTGCGCCTCTGTTTTTTGATGATGGCGAAAATATGTTTCTTCCAAAAGGTCATGCAGTATCAGCTTATCATCTGAATGTTCTTGCACGGTGGAAAATCCCTTTCATCCTGACAAACGGACATCCTGTAACAAGCGAAGAAACCGAAACTGAAGTTGTAGAACTTGAAGAGTTCGCCGAACTGGATGAAGTTGAGGTGCTCGATGACGCCGATGAGGTAGAAGAGCTGGAAGAACTGGAAGAGATTTCAGACGATACGCCTCAAAAAAAAACTCCTGAAGACTACGAAAAGCTCTATTACGAAGGGGTAATGGATCTTTCGGCCATATTCAACAAATACAAGGCAAAACAGCCTGTAGACCGGTCAGAAGTTGATAGAATAGCAAATGATGTCATTGAAGTAGTTGAGAAAGAGCAGACTATGGCAATGGCCTTCATCATGAACAGGGGAAAAAGCGATTCCATAGCATCCAGTGCCGTAAATATTGCAATCATAACAGCTACCGTTGCATTCCATATGCAGGTTCCCCGTCAGCGTGTCCTTCAGTATATTACTGCCGCACTTCTTCACGATATCGGTATGATGCAGATACCGGATGGAATTCTTACCAAGAAAAACGTACTTACTTCACAGGAATTTGAGCAGCTTAAACTGCATACACTCTATTCTTCACGTTTCGTTTCAGAGACTCTCATGCTGCCTCGCGAAACTGCAAACTGTGTGCTGCAGCATCATGAGCGCTGGGATGGTTCAGGCTATCCTAACGGAAGAAAGGGTGCAGATATTGATATTGGCGCACGTATTCTTGCCGTTGCAGATTCTTTTGAGGCTCTCGTCGGAAAAAAGCCGTATCACGATGCCATAATAAGTTATGAGGCAATGAAAACACTTCTTGCCGAAAGTGGCACCCACTTTGACGCGGATGTAATGAAATCATTCGTTCAGACAATGGGTGTGTATCCGGTGGGGTCAATAGTTCAGCTGAGTGACAGGTCAGTCGCAAAGGTAATTCAGGCAAATCCTGAGGCACCGTTCCAGCCTGTAGTACGTCTGCAGGGAGAAGAGCGCACTGAAATAAAGCTCGCGCAGCAGAAAGCACTGTATATAGTGAGGGCTGTTACCCCGAAATGATTTTGGGGGAGCCATGTGCCCGCAACAGCAGACAGAATCAAATCAGAAAGAAAATACACGTCAGATAGGTAACGCGGGAGAAGACCGTGCCGCTGCATTTCTTGTACAGAACGGGTATACCATTCTTGACAGGAATTGGCGGACACGTCGTGGGGAAATTGACATAATAGCCTTAAAAGACGTGTTCCTCGTGTTCGCAGAAGTCAAACGGCAGACTGTTTTTAACCTGGAAACCCTCTCCTTAAAATTGTCTGAAAAAAAACAGAAAACAATTGTGGAAACTGCTAAATGTTACCTGGCAAAACATCGACAATATAACTGTAAGTATATTCGATTCGATGTACTTGTTGTGGATATGCCGGGCCTTGAACCGGTTTTTCATATACAAAATGCCTTTTCGGAGTAAGTATGAGTTCTGCTGCCTTGAAAAAATCAGCTGAGGAAGAGTTATCTCCCAAAGTTCTTGAGTTGCGGTTGAAAATCCATGATGAAAATTATATAAATAATGCTATCCAGAGAATTGCGGTAGTATTAAGCAGACGGATTGTCGAAAAACCGCAGAACCTGAAGGAAGTAGTGAATGGATCATACTAGAAACCGCGGCGGGAACAGACATTACAACAACCGTCACGGTCAGGACAAGCGTGAAAAAAAGGTGGAACTCACACCTGAAGAAATAGCAAACCAGGAAGCAATAAAGGCTATGAAGGCAAAAATGCCTGAATGCCCTATGTGCCACCAGCCTATAACTGAACTTGTAACAGCACTTGCAGACAAGGAAAGCGGAGAACCCGTTCACTTTGACTGCGTTCTTAATAAGCTCCAGGAACAGGAAAAACTGATGCCTGGACAGAAAATCACCTACATCGGCCAGGGACGCTTCGCCGTAGTCTATTTCCCGAACGTACATGACACGCGCAATTTCCAGATTGAGCGCATTATTGAATGGGAAGAACGTGACAAGAAGTTCGAGTGGCGTTCAGAGATTGCCGGCCTGTACAGTCAGGTACATTAAAAAGAAAAGCCAATCCGCTATGGATTGGTTTTTTTATGCTCAGTCGCCGTACAGACGGTGCGTGTTCGCCAACACAAGCTCCGCGAGCCTTTCCACGCTGATGCCGCGCCGTTCTGCTATGTAAGCATATGTGTGCTTAATGAGTAGTGGCGTGTTAGGTTTGCCGCGTTCAGGCACGGGGGCAAGATACGGCGCATCTGTTTCAAGAAGCAGCATGTCATCTGGTATGTAGCGGATAAGTGCATCCATTGCTTCCTGCTTACTCTTCTTTGTGTAGGTGACGCCGCCGCCAAGTGCTATATACCAGTCAAGATCAAGGAATTTCTTTGCTTCATCAAGACCATATGAATAGCAGTGGATTTCACCGTTGTTGTAGCCCATGTTTTTAATTGAATCGTAGGTGAACTGGAAGGCATCGCGCGTGTGGACCATGACAGGCAGGTTGAATTCGCGGGCAAGAGCTATCTGCATTTCAAAAAGTTCGCTTTCAGCTTCAAACATGGCGGGAGTCGCAAAATCAGCTTCGTCACGGTGGTCAGTACCTGCTATGTCCCAGTGATGGTCATGGCCGCATTCTCCGATGCAGGTGATGCGCGGAAGTCCATCCTTGCCGGAAAGGGAGCGTTCTACGACAGAACGTAACGTGGCGATTTCTGTAACGCGGTTTTTCACAGCCTCGGGATCAGGCCATATGCCTGCAGTATAGTGAATGAGATTACCTGCTTCTTCGCGGATGTCAGCAGCAGTGCGTCCGCTGGCTGTAATGACTGCTGAAAGGGGACCGTCTTCGGAAATGCGTGTAAGTGCGTCGTTTATGAGGGCGGCCCGTTCTGAAAGGTCAGATGCTTTTGTACCGGCATCCATGACGTATGGAAAGTGTTCAAGCGCAAGTTGTGCTAGAACTTCAGAGAGGATTAATCCGCGGTCTGCAAGGTATGAAAGATGGCTGTGAGTATCGGTGAACATGATTTTATTGTAATGATATGCACATCCGCATGCAACAAAGTGCGACACGGACGGTTTTCATCACGCTTGCAATAAAGGTGTATTTCAGTTAGTATTATTAACAGCGCCGGAATGGTGGAATTGGTAGACACAAGGGACTTAAAATCCCTCGGCTGTATAAGCTGTGCCAGTTCAAGTCTGGTTTCCGGCAAATAAAAAGGGCTGTTCTGAAGAACAGCCCTTTTTATTTGCCTCGAGTTTTGTTGTCTGCGAAGCAGACAACAAAACATCGACGGCTCTTATTGTATTTTGTATGACTGCGGAGCAGTCTTGAAAACTCGACG
>JAZUFS010000127.1:0-11546 GCA_045640805.1 Treponemataceae bacterium | reverse complement strand
TTTTATCCTATATTTAATATGTGAATGAAAATTGGACTGTTGAATTCTATGAAGCCGAAACAGGTGAAAAACCGGGAATCGATTTGATCAATACACTTGAAATCAAACTTCGTGCTAAAGTATTCCGTGATTTGAGTTTGCTTGAATCTATGGGAAATGAATTAAGACTTCCCTATTCAGAACATCTTGATGATGAAATATTTGAATTGAGAACAATTCAAGGAAATAATATTGTCAGAAATCTGTATTTCTTTATGATTGGAAAGAAAATAATCATAACACATGGTTTTCGAAAAAAGACGAAAAAAACTCCGCCTGCAGAAATTGAAAAAGCAAAAAAATACAGAGCGGATTATTTAACAAGAAATCATATATCAGGAGGCGAAAAATGACATTAACAGAGGCATTAAATGAGCAAATGAAAGATGAAGCCTTCAGAAAAGAATACGAATCTCTTGCTCCAGAATATGAAATCATCACTTCGTTAATTGATGCGAGAAAATCTTGCAACATTACACAAAAGCAACTTTCTGAAAGTACAGGAATAGCTCAATCTGATATAAGTAAAATTGAAAATGGCTCCGGGAATCCTACACTAAAGATTTTACAACGATTGGCTGATGGGCTTGGAATGAACTTGAAAGTTGAATTCGTTCCAAAAACAAGTTCATTGTAATTTTTTACCCATCATTCCCAATTACGTTGCTTACTGAGCTCCATATTCTGCGTAATATGCGTCAATCGCTGCTTTGATCTTGTCGTCGATTACGACGCGGCCATCTGCGAGCGGCTTGTTCCAGAGCGCTTCAACAACTTCGCTCATGGTGACGATGGCGCCTGTCGGAAAGCCGTACAGGTCTTTGATTTCATCGAGCGCACACTTTGTACCCTTACCCTTCTCCTGTCTGTTGAGAGAGACCATGAGTCCCTTTATATCGATGTTGCCCTGTGCTTTCAGGATAGGGAATGTTTCTTCGATTGACTTACCGGAAGTTGTCACGTCTTCAATAATGACAACGCGGTCGCCGTCTTTCAATGTGCTGCCAAGCAGGATGCCGCCCTCACCGTGATCTTTTGCTTCCTTTCTGTTGGAACAGTAGCGGATTTCCTTTCCATAGAGCTTGCTGTATGCAATGACAGTTGTTACAGAAAGCGGAATACCCTTGTAGGCAGGTCCGAACAGCACGTCAAAATCATCGTCGTATGCATTGTGGATTGCCTGAGCGTAGTATTCACCGAGACGGCCGAGCTGACTGCCGGTAATGTAGGCGCCCGCATTCATGAAAAAAGGAGATTTGCGTCCACTCTTAAGGGTGAACTCACCAAACTTGAGTACGTTGCACTCAACCATAAACTGAATGAATTCTTTCTTGTATTGTTCCATAGTTACACATTGTAAAGAAAGCGCAATCAATTTGCAATGTACCTCATCCGGCTTTATAATGGAATCATGTCAGACGAACCAATTCTTAATGCACCCAAAAAAGATTACGACGCTCCCATGCACACAACGGAGCATATCCTGAACAGGACGATGGATACCATGTTCGGCTGTGGGCGCGCATTCAGTGCCCATGTCGAGACGAAAAAGTCAAAATGCGATTACCATTTTGCGTCAGACGCACTGCCTGACGCAGCCGCGCTCGCAGCAGTTGAGGCGAAAGTAAATGATGTCATCGCGCAGAATCTGCCTGTTACGTCGAAAGTCGTGTCGCGTGAAGATGCGGCAAAGATTGTCGACCTGTCACGTCTGCCGGAAGATGCCAGTGAGATGCTCAGACTTGTCTATGTCGGTGACTATGATGTCTGTCCGTGCATCGGAAAACATGTAGAAAACACAAGTGAAATTGCTGAAATCGGCACATTCCGCATCATCAGCAGTGACTTTAATGACGGTGTATTCCGCCTTCGCTGGAGGGTAACAAAATGAGTCTGATACCAATCCTCATTCTGGCAGCAATACTGCTCATCATCATTGCAGCACTGTACATCGTAACGTACAAAATGCTTTTCATCCCGAACTTTGCCCGCTATACAATCAAGCAGGATCCGCTTGGTCAGGACTGGGATGTCATGATTCCCTATAAAGACATCATTGAAAAAGGGGAAAACTGGTGGTTCAAACAGCAGGTTGAAGAATGCTGGATTACTTCTTACGACAGCCTCAAGCTCCGCGCAGACCTGCTCCGTTCAGAAATTGCCGCAAAAGGCACCATCATTCTTGTGGCAGGATGGCATGGCTATCCTCTTCGCGACTTTGCTCCCGTATACAGGCAGTTTCATGAAGAAGGCTACAACCTGCTCATGATTGACCAGCGCGCACAATGGAAAAGTGAAGGTCAGTTCATGACATTCGGCGTTAAAGAGCGCTACGACGTGCGTGACTGGATTACATTCGTCAACGGTACGTTCGGCAACACACTGCCTGTTTTCCTGTACGGCATCTCCATGGGATGCGCAACCGTCATGATGACCGTGGGCTTTGACCTTCCCGCAAATGTCAGGGGCGTTATAGCAGACTGCGGTTTCACGTCGCCGTACGACATTCTGTCATATCAGATTAAGGCCACGTATCATCTGCCTGAATGGCCGCTTCTGAACATTGCGGACCGTTTCGCGAAAAAGAAAGCCGGATTCGGTTTCAAGGAATACTCTGCCCTTACGGCGATGGAGACGAACACCATTCCAATGCTCTTTGTAAATGGAGACAAGGACGACTTTGTCCCGCCGTTCATGATTGAAAAGGTATACAATGCATGCAAGGCAGAAAAAGAGCGCCTTGTGGTTAAAGGCGCTCCTCATTCAATTTCCAACTGTGTTGATAACGAAGGTTATTTGGCTGCGGCTCTTGCCTTCTTGCGGCGCTTCTCGACATAAAGCAGCGAGTCTGCCTCATTCAGCAGTACCATCAGGTTATCGTTTTCATGAGAATACTGCACGGCGCCAAGACTTATTGAAAGCTGGAACGGCTCACCTGATGTCTCATTGTACTCTTTGCAGAATTTTCTGAGACGCGCCTTGATGCGGGTAAATGATTTCTTGTCCATACCAACGGTAATAACGCCAAACTCATCACCGCCGATTCTTCCGATAACGTCTGTTGAACGGAATGTTTTCTGCAGGATTTTTGCTTCTGCCTTGATAGCACGGTCGCCGGCTTCATGTCCCCATGTGTCGTTGATCTTTTTCAGGCCGTCCATATCGCCGAATACGACAAATCCCGTCTGATTCATATCAAGTGACATGATGATTGTCTGCTGGCCATGCTGCATGTAGCCGCGTCTGTTCAAAAGACCGGTCATCTCATCCGTGTGGCTGATGTGCAGCAGTTCGTTGTTGTTGCGTGTCAGTTTCTGACGCTCAAGCTGCGCCTTTGTGTAGGTATAGGATGCAGCAAGAACAGATGAGAATATCGTACAAAGAATCGTGTAGAGCGTGCTGTCGAAATTACCCGGTCTGAAAATCATGTACCCGTACTGAATACTGCAATGGTAAACCGGGAACACGTATTTACGTTCTGCAGTATCTGTCAGCATGCCGGGTGGCAATATCTGCTCATTCGGATTGAATTCAATGTACTTACCTTTAGGATCCATTGCCATCCCCACTTCATCATCATAAGCCATATAGACATATGCCTTTGATGGCAGCGGGAAATACTCAAATTCCTCCATTTCGACAGCTTCTTTGTATAAGACGACAGCCGCACCACTTATCTGGAATCCGCGGATATCACGCATCATACGCTTACGAAGATCATCGAGCGTCATATCAAGCTGTGTATCATTCTGATAGCTTACAATGCTGATTATCTGGCTTTTCTTTTCTGCCCACTCAGAAATACTGTTTATCCTGAGTGTTCTCTGCCGTTCATACGGTTCCCCGGTGACCGTAAGTGAAGCAAATGATGACTCAAGCGGTGGCACACATCCGCAAGACTGACGACAGATGGCTTTCGTAGGAATTGTCTGGTATTCAGGTGCCTTTCCGCCAGAAAGTATTGCATACAAAGCTTCCGCAGCAGTATAGCCCTGCAGGTAAATGCTCTGGGAAACAGTCGTCAGGGAAGGCACCGTGTGAGAAGCACGTTCTGCATCATCATATCCGGTGACAATAACCTGATCGGGAACAGAAATGTGATGCTGTGTCAGATAATCGATACAGCCAAACGCCATTTCATCATTCAGTGCTACGATGGCATCAAAATCAGGAACACCGTATTTATCTTCATACTGCTCAAGCTGTTCAATGGCTGACTGATAGGTAAAGTGGCCATACATAATGTTTTTATCTTCAATCTTGAGCTTGTTGTCTTTAAGGGCTTCCATAAATGCTGCCGTACGGTCGCTGGCAACTGCAGACTGGCCGACAACGTTCATAAGGGCCAGATTGCGGCATTTATGCTTTTTGATAAGATGATTTACCAGTTCATACATTCCGCGCTTAGTATCAGGAACAACAGACGGAAGGTCTGGAATAACGTCACCGATACTGATTGTCGGGATAGGACTGAAAGATTTAATGAATGCAATCAGCTCATCTTTCGTGATGAAGTTGCCCTGCGTACCAGTAGCTACAAGCAATCCATCTACAGAGTTAGGATTTACAAGGGCAGCTCCTGCCCGCTTCTGATAGTCATACAACGCATAGGGAGAATGCATCTCGCCGGTAGGAAATACATAAAGCGTACAATTGACATGCTTGCAGAATGCCATAATGCCCGCTTCAAGTTCCTGTGAAAACTCATTACCATAATCGTGGATCAATAATCCTAAACGAAAGCGGTTAGCCATGGTATCACTATAGCACACATTCTGTCATGCAACAAAGAAATAAATACGATATCAGGGATTTGATTACCGAAACGGATGGCAAGAATGTGCCGGAAACAGGTCAGTCTGCCATTCAGAGCTGCAGAAGATAAGAAAGGACGAACTCTGCAGACTGGCGGCGGACAGAATCTCTGTCACCGTCAAACTGTTTTGTGACTGTTGTGACGGTACCTGCCTTTAAGAAGCCAAAGCAGACAGTTCCTACAGGAGTTTCCGCAGAGCCACCACCAGGTCCTGCAACTCCGGTTACAGAATAGGCTGTATCTGCCCCTGTCAGGAAAGAAGCACCCTTTACCATTGCGGCTGCAACAGGTTCACTGACGACACCATATTCTTCAATGGTTTCTACCGGCACATAAAGGACAGTATGCTTTACCTCGCAGGTGTATGAAACGACAGCACCTCTGAATACATCGGAGGAACCGGGAACTGCAGTAAGGAGCGCGGCGATAAGGCCACCCGTACATGATTCAGCACCTGCAAGCGAACGTGATTCCGCACGCAGTTTTTCAAGCAGACGGGCAGCGGTCCTAGCAGCCGTAGTTTCATTTAAGATGAGTTCCGGTGAAATGATTGCCGGTGTGTCACATTTTTCACGCAGCTGCATTGCCCGTGCAAGTAATCCTGACGCCATGATATCTCCTGAAGATTACTGCTCTGCCTGGGGCTGCAACTGGATTGGAGCTTCTCTCTTGTCGATAAGTTCCAGCATGAATGGAATGATATCCGGATCAAACTGGGTTCCCGCTCCAGCCTTGAGTTTCTGCATGGCCTGTGCAATCGGCAGTTTCGACCGGTAACAACGGTCTGAAGTCATTGCGTCGAAACAATCTGCGACACAGATAATACGTGAAAAGAGCGGTATTTCCTTACCCTTAAGATGATCCGGGTATCCTTCGCCATTATACCATTCATGGTGATGACGGAGCGTCTCGCAGATGAACGGAACGGAATCGAATCCCTTAAGGATTTCAGCACTCTTTTCAGCATGAGTACGCATGACATCCATTTCTTCATCTGTCAGTCTGCCCGGCTTGTTCAGGATTGTATCTGAAATACCGATTTTGCCTACATCATGCAGAATTGCGGAGAAGTACACATTCTGCTGATCTTCTTCAGGCAGTCCCATAAGACGTGCAATGTTACGCGCGTAATAGGCGACACGCATTGAATGTCCACGGGTATAGGAGTCTTTTGCTTCAATCGTGTTTGCAAACAGCTCCATCGTCTTTTCAATAATCTTTCTGTCCTGTTCACGCTTGCGCTTGATGGTGGCAATTCTTATGTTCAAAAGGCCGGTCGTTATGTATGCAACGAACGAACCGAACAGTACAAACCAGCCCGCCCAATAGAACGGAGTAACGGTTGCCTTGATTTCCTGTGAATATTCCACAGTGAAGTTTTCAGGTCTGAACGATATCGGGGAATAGAGGACAAGACCAAACGTGATTTTGGAAACACCTGCAATCTCGCGGTTATAATCAATCGGAGGCACAATGGTCATGATACCGTCTTCAATTGTGTATTGGCCGTTCCATGAACTGTCTATGTCATATTTTTTCTGGTTTCCGGGGAGTTCCAGGAAAATTCTCCAGTCAAAAACGGGCATTTCAGTATTGTTGCGGATTACACCATCATACTGTGCGCCAAGGCGGGCATCTGCCATCCACTGTTTTTCGGGATTAATGGTAATTTCAACGGATATATCAGGGTTTTCTGTCGTACATTCGCCGTTTTCCCAGACAAGCGTCTTCCATTCCTTTTCCTGAGGTGCATCAAACTGAAAGAAGCACATGAAAAGGAAGAGGATTGTCCACGGAATGATGAAGAATAAGTTTTTTTTGGTTTTCTTGGGAACCATAACGAGCAGAAAATCTCCAATATATATAGTATTGTAAAGCAGAATGAGAAAAAAAGAAAAGACTTTTTTGAGAAATATAGAAAAATATTACTGAAAATATATAGCAGGTATTACATAGGTGACAGAAGAGAGGCTTCGCGGTGTCAGTCCCGCCTCCGGCCTCTCTTCTGTCACTTGTGTAGTCAGGCTCTTTTTTCAGTATTATTTTTTGCGTCACGTTGCAGCTGGCACCGCTCGCTGGCGTTACAGCAAGTTCAGGATAAGCTGGGCGACGAGAACAGCGCCACTGGCGAAGGCGGCTACGGTCAGAAGACTCTTTTCGAACCAGGCGAGAATCAGTGCGGTGACACAGCCTGCTGTCGCGGTGATGATGTTTCCTGTCGATGAGAAAATCGCCGGGAACGTCATGGCGCCGAGTACTGCATACGGGATGTAGTACAGGAACGACTTTATGAATACGTTCTCTATCTTCTTCTTGATGAGCACGAGCGGCAGCATGCGGATGAGATAGGTGACACCGGCCATGACGGCGAGGTATTTCAGGAAAAGCATTGTGTCAGTCATGGGCGCCCTCCTCTTTCACGGGGCAGAGCCAGGCAAACAGGGCACTGACGCTCACCCCGCATATGATGATGACGAAGCCGCTTGAAACGCGGTTCAGTACGGGCGCGTACGCAAACAGAACGCTCATGGCGCAGGAAGCAAGCACGACACCAAGCACCGCCCTGCTCTTTCGTGCGACCGGAATGATGATAGCGATGAACATGCCGTAAATGGCAATGCCGAGCGCGTTGGAAACGATTTCAGGAAGAATGTTGCCGGCGAGTGCTCCCAGCGTAGTACCTGCCGTCCAGCCGATGATTGGGGTGAGGGAAAGTCCTAAGGCGTACTTGCTGCCGATGTTCTTTCCCTTGCCTGATGCGACGGCAAAAATCTCATCCGTTATGGCAAACGAAAACGAAAGGCGGCGGAACAGCGTGAAGTTCTCATCCAGCTTCTGGGAAAGCGAAATAGACATGAGGGCATAGCGCAGGTTGATGATGAGTTGCGTCAATGCAAGCTCTACAAACGGCAGCATTCCGACGATGATGGGAACGCCCGCAAGTTGCCCCGCAGATGTAAGGTTTGTCAGTGAAATGACGATTGCCTGCCAGGAAGCAAGTCCCTGACCGACAGCGAATATGCCGAACGCAAACGAAACAGACAGGTAGCCTAATGCGATGGGAATACCATCCCTGATACCCTCGCCAAATCTGTTTTCGCTGTTGACTGATACATTCTGCATGTGGCAAGAATAGCACAAAAAAAAGCGACCTGCAACGAGGCCGCTTTTTTTACAATCTTATATGTTTACGGATTTACCGTAATGATTGATCCGTCGTCCCGGAACTTGATTTCCTGGAACTTAACGTCGCGGTGATGGTTCACGCCGTTAGAGCGGATGCAGTCATGGTAGAACAGATACCACTTACCCTTGAATTCGCAGATTGAGTGGTGTGTTGTCCAGCCTACAGGAGGAGTCATGATGACGCCGCCGTACGTATATGGTCCGTATACATTATCAGAAATAGTCCAGATAAGGAGGTGCGTATCACCTGTTGAATAGGTGAAGTAGTATTTGCCGTTGCGCTTGAACAGCCATGGGCCCTCGAAATATCTCTTGTCGTGATCCTTTCCGGTAAGCGGCTTGCCGTTCTCGTCGAGAACAACGATGTCACGAGGCTCTTCAGCGAACTGAAGCATGTCGTCGGTCATCTTTGCAATCTTTCCGCATACTGCAAGTTCATCGCCTACAGGTTCCTTGTTATCCTTTCCCCAGACGTTGTTGCGGTACTGATCGAGCTGGCCGCCCCAGATTCCGCCCCATGTCAGGTAGTACTGGCCATCATCATCAGGGAAGATGCACGGGTCAATACTGTAACTGCCCTTGATTGGCTCCGGCTCTGCCTTGAACGGACCTGCCGGATTCTTTGATGTAGCAACACCAAGACGGAACATACCCTGCTTGTCGCGTGCCGGGAAGTAGAAGTAGTAGGTACCGTTCTTCTCTGCACAGTCAGGAGCCCATGCCTGGATGCTTGCCCAAGGGATATCCTTGATGTGGAGTGCCATTCCGCAGTCGCGCGGCATGGTATCAACATCATCCATTTCATATACGTGATAGTCTTCCATCATGTATTCGTCGCCGTTATCGTTGTGCTCCAGAACGATGTCACGGTCATGTGACGGGTAAATATAGATTTTTCCGTTAAATACGTTAGCAGAAGGGTCTGCTGAAAAAGTTTCCGGAATCAGAACTTTTTTCTCAAGTGAAGAATTGCTCATGCTTATATGATACCATTCAAGAGGCGCGGATAATATCGGTAAATATACTGAAGTATGTAAAATTACAGGCCGGTTGCTTCGTCAATGCCCATCATGATGTTCATGCACTGAACGGCTGAACCGCTCGCACCCTTGCCAAGGTTGTCAAAGCGGGTCGTTACCATGATGCGGTCATCGTTTCCGTAGACGAACACCTGCATGTCATTTGTGCCGGCAAGAGTGTTTGCCGGAATGAATGCTTCAGGAAGAACACCCTCGCCCATGAGCGGTGCAACATGAACAAAGCGGCATCCGTCATAGTGTTCGGCGAACATTTCCTGTACGTTTGCGGCAGTCACCTTCTTTGAAAGCAGGCGGCTGTGAAGGCCGACCGTGACGGTCATGCCCTGGAAGTAGTCGCATACATACGGATTGAAAATCGGCTCATATTCAAGACCCGGAATAATCTTCATTTCAGGCAGATGCTTGTGGGCCTGTGTCAGTGCGTAAAGGCGCGGGCTGTCTAAAGCCGGGTCACGCCCCTCTGCCTCGTACTGGGCAATTGCCTTCTTGCCGGCGCCGGAGTAACCGGAAACAGCGTGCACCACTACCGGGTAGTCGCGGGGCATGATGCCGCTTTTCACCAGCGGATAGGTGATGGCGATGCTTCCAGATGCATAGCAGCCCGGGTTTGCGACCCTGTTTGAGGAAGCTATTTTCTCGCGGAATGACTTGTCGAGTTCGGGGAAGCCGTACGCCCATGCAGGGTTTGTGCGGTGCGCTGTTGACGCATCAATGATGCGCGTATGGCTGCTTGTGCAGAGAGCTGCAGATTCAACGGCAGCTGCATCGGGCAGGCACAGAAAGGTGAAGTCAGAAGAATTCATGAGGCGCTGGCGTTCAGCCGGGTCCTTGCGGAGTTCCTCGCTTATCGGAAGGATTTCGATATCAGTGCGGCCAGCAAACCGCTCCATGATTTTAAGGCCTGTCGTGCCTTCCTTTCCGTCAATGAATACTTTGTATGCCATTTCTGTGCCTCTCCTTTCTGCTTAGATGCCTACGAAGTGTGAGTCAACCTTATCCTTAAGGTAAGCGATGAACTCATCAACCTTCATAACCTGCTGCTGGCGGCCGTCGCGGAAGCGGACTGCAACATTGCCTTCTGCTTTCTCTTTCTCGCCGACAACGAGCATGTACGGAATCTTCTGCAGCTGTGCAGTCTTGATCTTGCCCTTCATGTTGTCAGTGCCAAGGTCAGCGCCGGCGCGGAAGCCCGCATCCAGCAGTTTGTTCATGATCTCTTCTGCATAGTCATTGAATGCCGGAGCAACCGGAATCATGGCAACCTGCTGCGGGCAGAGCCATGCAGGGAAGTTACCGGCGAAGTTCTCAATCAGAATACCGAAGAAACGCTCGATTGAACCGAGTACTGCGCGGTGCAGCATGATTGGATGGTGCTTCTGGTTGTCAGCGCCAATGTATGTTGCATCAAGGCGTTCTGCTGACGGCAGCTGATAGTCAACCTGGATGGTACCGCACTGCCATTCGCGGCCAAGGCAGTCGAACAGCTTGAACTCAAGCTTAGGACCGTAGAATGCGCCCTCACCCGGCTGGATTTCGTATTCAAGGCCAGCCTCGTGGCAGGCATCTGAAAGCTGCTTTTCAGCACGCTCCCATGTTGCAAGGTCACCGACATGGTCTTCTGGCATTGTTGAGAACTTGACGACCAGCTTATCAAAGCCAAAGTCGTGGTATACGTTCTTCAAGAGCTTGCAGAACTTGGCTACTTCAGGGCCAAGCTGTTCTTCAGTACAGAAAATATGTGCGTCATCCTGGACGAAACCGCGGATACGCATGATTCCGTGCAGGGTACCGCTCGGCTCGTTACGGACGTCGTTACCGAACTCAGCAAGGCGCAGCGGCAGGTCTTTGTAAGAGCGCAGGCGGCTCTTGAAAATCTCGATTGCACCAGGGCAGTTCATCGGCTTGATCGCAAATACGCGCTTCTCACTTTCAGTAATGAACATAAGGTCCTTGTAATGACCCCAGTGACCTGAGCGTTCCCAAAGGCTCCGCGGCATAATGGCAGGAGTATTAACTTCCTTGTAGCCATCCTTGCGGATCATTGAGCGCATGTAATCTTTAATGACGTTATAGATTGTCCATCCATTCGGATGCCAGAAAATCTGACCCGGATCTTCAGGGTCAAGATGGAACAGATCAAGGTCTGTACCAATCTTACGGTGATCACGCTTTTCTGCTTCTGCAAGCATGTTAAGGTAATCTTTCAGTTCCTGAGGCTTTTCCCAGGCTGTACCGTAGATGCGTGTGAGCATAGGGCGGTTTTCATCACCGCGCCAGTATGCACCGGCAATCTTCATAAGCTTGAAACTCTGAGCGTTGATTTCTTTAGTGTTTGCAACGTGCGGGCCGCGGCACAGATCAAGATAGCCATCCTGCTCATAGGTGCTGATTGTTGCATCAGCAGGCAGGTCGTTAATCAGCTCAATCTTGTACGGCTGGTCTGCAAAAAGCTTGAGAGCTTCTTC
>JAZUFS010000126.1:0-1529 GCA_045640805.1 Treponemataceae bacterium | reverse complement strand
AATACCTTCAGAGGTACACTTTTATCGTGAACCGCAGTATATTAATGTAAGAAAAGGAAGTTTATAATGCCCTGGAGACTGATTTTATTTGCAATTTTTCTTGTTCTTCTCGTCTGTTTTGTCGGTGTGAACCTAAACAATACATGTGCTGTTTCACTTATTTTCGTTACATATCAAGATGTCCCCGTGTACATATCCATTCTTATTGCTTTTGCGCTCGGAATGCTCATCATGATTCCATTCACATTCGGGAAACGGTCTTCACGCCCCGATTCTGGGCCAGCTGAAAAAAGCAAGCCTGTCTCAAAAAAGAAGCAGGCTTCTTCAAAAACAGCGGACACTCCTGTTGCCCGCCCCATAAATGATGACTGATATGCGCGCTTTTTCACGACTTTTTTCCATTATAACCATGCTGCTTCTCGCGTCTGCCATTTTCGCCGCAGACCTGCCGGAAGATTCTGTCACGGTTAAAATGGACGAGCTCAAGAAAACAGCGCAGACTGCATCATCTGCAGAACAGAAAGTCACAGCCTATTCCCAGCTTGCCTCCCTTCAGGAGCAGCTCGGTTTTTATACAGACGCAAAGAACAGCTGGAGCCTTGCGGCGAATTATTCCGCCGCAGTAAAAGTCGCTCAGGGAAATGCCTCATCAGCGGCAGAAGCACCTCTTCTGGGTGCTGTACGCTGCGCGCTTTCAACAGGCGACACAGCCAGCGCAGACTATATCATGAGTACAGCCTTCCTGCAGGAAGTCAGCCCCGAAACACAGGCATACGTGAAGTTGTATGCCGTATGGAGCTGGCTCTGCAAAGTTGAGACACAGGAAGAGCTGGCACAGCCGGTCGCCGTCCTGCAGAACGCACTGCAGCAGAACTCAATGCAGACAGTAAAGCCTGTCGTACTTCTGACACTCTGGTACCTTACCGGCGATGAGACTTACGCCACACAGATTCACGACACGTTCCCAGGCTCTCCTGAAGACGCCGTCGCAAACGGAGGAGCGGTCATCATGCCGGCTCCGTTCTGGTACTTTGTCCCGGCAGTACGTCCCGAACAGGCAGCAAGCAGGGAAGCTACAGCAGCATACACAGGCAGTACAGCCACCTCTGGCAGTACAAGCACATCCGCTTCGTCAGGCACGGCAGCTTCCAGCAGTTCAGCAGCAAAAACCACAGACACAGGCTCAACAGCCGCATCCGGCAGTACTTCAGCCAGCGCAGGCACAGCAGTTTCGTCTGGCAGCGGAACAGCAGCTGCTTCCAGTACCGCAAAAGCAGACAGTGCCACATCTGACAGCACAACAGTCGTCTATCAGCAGCTTGGCTTCTTCCGCGACAAGGCAAACGCGCAGTCACTTGTAGACCGCGACGCAAAAAGCGGATTCAAGGCAGAGATTCGCGAAGAAAAGCGCGCAAGCGGCACCGTGTACTATGCGGTCGTCGTTCCTGAAAACGCAGACGAAACAATCGGCCAGCAGCTCAAGAACGCCGGCTACGAATGCTACCCGGTCTACCCGGACTGACAGCAAA
>JAZUFS010000125.1:0-12758 GCA_045640805.1 Treponemataceae bacterium | reverse complement strand
AAGGTCAGTTCTCTCGAGATCGCTCTTCTTTGCGGCTGCTTCCTGATATGCCTTTACAGCAGCTTCCTGCTCAGGTGTCGTGATTGCAGGGATAATCTTGTGCTCAGGGCTTACAACCATGTATGTTGCGCCGAAGAGTGTATCGCAGCGTGTTGTGTAGACTGTCAGGTCTTTGTCAGTCGGCTTTCCGTCTTTGTCAGCGACGGTGAAGGTGACTTCAGCACCGGTGGACTTTCCAATCCAGTTGTGCTGCATGAGCTTTACGCTTTCAGGCCAGTCGAGTGTATCGAGCTCGCCATCAAGACGGTCTGCGTACTCAGTGATTTTTAAGATCCACTGGCGGATTGTCTTATGGGTGACTTCAGCACCGCAGCGCTCGCATTTTCCTTCCTTGACCTCTTCGTTTGCAAGGCCGGTCAGACAGCTCGGACACCAGTTGATCGGTGTCTCTGCTTCATAAGCAAGGCCCTTCTTGTACAGCTGCAGGAAAATCCACTGTGTCCACTTGTAGTAGTCAGGCTCGCAGGTGGAAATGCAGCGGTCCCAGTCGTAGCTGAAGCCGAGTGCCTTGATTTGGCGGGTAAAGTTTTCAATGTTCTTGTTAGTTGTTTCGCGCGGATGTGTTCCCGTCTTGATTGCATAGTTTTCTGCAGGAAGACCGAAAGCGTCATATCCCATCGGGTGCAACACATTGTATCCGTTCATGCGTAGATAGCGGCAGTAAATGTCTGTTGCGGTATAGCCTTCAGGATGACCGATGTGCAGTCCTGCTCCTGACGGATAAGGGAACATGTCGAGAACGTACCGTCTCTTTTCTTTCGGGAAGCTCTCATCCTCCGTTGCCTTGAATGTCTTGTTCTTGTCCCAGTAAGCCTGCCATTTAGGCTCAATGGTCTCAAATGGATACTTTGCCATAAAAAACCTCTTTACGCATGAAATATATGCGGGAATTATAGCAAAAAAGAAGATTATGTAAAAGAGCGTTCAGGCATTGTAAACTAAGGGTGTAATGCCCTTGTGTATTGACTTTCTGTTGCGTGAAATTTACAATATACGCTATGACTGCAAACGAATTACGCTCAAAATACATTGAGTTCTTCAAATCAAAAAATCATGCTGAGATTTCAGGACAGTCTCTGATTCCTGAAAATGACCCATCCGTTCTTTTTACAACTGCCGGAATGCATCCGCTTGTTCCGTACCTGCTCGGTGAAAAGCACCCTGCCGGAACACGCCTTACAGACTATCAGAAATGCGTCCGCACGGGTGATATTGACGAAGTCGGAGACCCAAGCCACCTTACCTGCTTTGAGATGCTCGGTAACTGGTCACTTGGCGACTATTTCAAGAAAGAATCCATCGCGTTCAGTTACGAGTTCCTTACAAGCAAGGACTGGCTCGCACTGGACCCGCGCAAGATAAGCGTCACCGTTTTTGCTGGTGATGAGAATGCTCCGCGCGATGATGAAGCTGCCGGTTACTGGAAGGACGTCGGCATGCCAGAGGATAAGATTGCATACCTTCCTGCAAGCGACAACTGGTGGGCAGCAGGTCCTACAGGTCCATGCGGTCCTGATACGGAAATCTTCTACTGGGTTGGCGAAGGCCTTCCTCCTGTCGGATCAAACAAGGGTACCGACAGCGCAAACTGGATGGAAATCTGGAACAACGTTTTCATGCAGTACAACCGCGTTGATGAAAAGACTCTCGTCACACTGCCAAAGCAGAATGTCGATACCGGTATGGGTCTTGAAAGAACAAACTGCATTCTGCAGGGAAAGACAAGCGTCTACCTGACAGAAGTTTTCCAGCCAATCATCAGGAAGGTTGAAGAGCTTTCAGGCTACACATACGGCACAGACAACGAAAAGGATATGTCAGTCCGCATTATTGCAGACCACTCACGCGCAAGTACATTCATTCTTGGTGACCAGCGTGGTGTAACACCGTCAAACCTTGGTGCAGGCTACGTTCTCCGCCGCCTTATCCGCCGCGCAGTACGCCACGGCATGAAGCTCGGCATTGACAAGTCATTCCTCGCTGAAATTGCAGATGCAGTCATTGCAAACTTCAAGAATGCATATCCTGAACTTGAGCAGAACGCTGACAAGGTAAAGAAGGAACTGACAGCAGAGGAAGAGCGCTTCCGCGACACACTCAAGAAGGGCGAGGCAGAGTTCCAGAAGCTGCTGCCTAACCTGATGAAGAATCCTAAGAAGGAAATCAGCGGCAAGGTTGCTTTCCGTCTGTACGATACATTCGGTTTCCCGCTTGAGCTTACACAGGAGCTCGGAGCAGAAAACGGCTTCACTGTTGATGTCGAAGGTTTCAAGGAAGCAGAGAAGAAGCATCAGGAAGCTTCAAAGTCACTCGATGCAGGAAAGGCAAAGGGTGGCCTTGCAGAGCAGTCTGAAATCACGACGAAGTACCATACTGCAACACATCTTCTGCAGCAGGCTCTGGTCAACATCCTGGGACCACAGGTCGGTCAGAAGGGCTCAAACATCAACAACGAGCGCATGCGCTTTGACTTCACTTTCGAACGCCCTATGACTCCGGAAGAAGTAAAGCAGGCAGAAGATATCGTTAACGAAAAGATCAAGGAAGACCTTCCTGTCACCATGCAGATCATGAGCCTTGAAGCTGCTAAGGCTTCTGGAGCACGTGCTCTGTTCACCAACAAGTACGGCGAAGACGTAAAGGTCTACACAATCGGCCGCGATGTTGAGAAAGACTGGTTCAGCAAGGAAGTCTGCGGTGGCCCTCATGTTGAGCACACAGGACTCATCGGTCACTTCAAGATTACCAAAGAGCAGTCATCTTCTGCAGGTGTACGCCGTATCAGAGCTGTGATAGAGTAAACTTGTAACGATTTTCAGTCCAGACTGTTTATACTATACATTCATACATAAAAGGATGATGAAGATGAAAAAAACTTTAGTTTGTATCATGATGTGCCTGCTTTTTACAGGAATGATCTTTGCTCAGCAGAAAGATCTGCAGCCACTCGTTACAATCAAACTTAACAAAACAGAATCAATTACGGTTAAGGATCTCAAGAACCGCTGTGACCTGTACAAGATTCAGACAGGCATGACCAGTTTCACTAATGACCAGAAAATTGAAATCCTTGATTCCCTTATAAATGAAAAGCTTGTCCTGCAGGCAGCTGCAAAGGCAGGCCTTGCCCTGACAGATACCCAGGTCAACGAACTGTACCTGAATACGCTTGCCCAGCAGGTCGGTCAGGTCATTTCAGAAGCAGATTTTGCTGAAGTCGTACGCCAGCAGACAGGCATGAGCCTTGACGATTTCTTCAAGGCACAGCTTGGCATGAATGCAGCTGAGTACAAGGTATTCCTCAAGAATCAATATCTTATCCAGCAGTACATCCTGATGCAGAAGCAGTCTGAGATTCAGGCAATTGCCGCGACAGATGCTGAAATCAGGTCATATTACGACTTGAACCGTTCTTCACTTGCACAGAATGACATTATCAAGATGTTCCTTGTCGTTATTGAAAAGAGCAAGGGCAAGGCTTTTGCTGACAGTCTTCACGACGGATTTGTCGCAGGTACAGAGACAATGGACGGCCTTCGTGCAAAGGGCCAGACCGGTACAGCTGGTTTCCAGGCAGGTGATATGTATGTAAGCAAGAGCAATACAGCAGCTCAGCAGCTCGGCATTGATTACAACGGACTTCTTCAGCTGTTCGCCAATCCGGATGGGTTCTATTCAGCAGTGACAGAGACTGCAAATGATTATCAGTTCTACAAGATTATCACTCACTATGATGCAAAGCTTCTTTCTCTGAGCGATGTTATAACTCCTGACTCAACAACGACTGTATACGAATATATCCGTGAGGTCCTTACAAGCCAGAAGCAGTCTGAGTATTTTACAACTGCAACACAGGAAGTAACAGAAGCGCTGCGTACTCCTGCAAACTATCAGATGCTTAAGAAAGATTCTGCTCTGACCACTCTTCTTGAAGGCTGGTGATATCAGTATGGCAAGACGAAAGGGTAGAATACTTGCATTCCAGGCTTTGTATTCCTGGAATGTAGGTGGTGTTGATACAGATACTTTGCTCAAGTTTGACTGGGTAGATTCAGAAAAGCTTGAGGAAATGGACAGCGATATTCTGATGTTCGCACGTCTGTTGATAACAGGAACCATTGAACACGTTGATGAGATTGATGCCGTTATCAAGAATCATCTGGTGAACTGGGATTTTGAGCGTCTTAACAAGGTAGACCTTGCAATCCTGCGGATAAGCGTATATCCGCTGCTTTTCCAGAAAGATATTCATCCATCAATCGTTATTGATGAGGCAATCGACATTTCTAAAGAGTTCGGTGCTGATGATTCCTACAAATTTGTGAATGCAGTCCTTGATAATATCCGGAAAGATCTTCCGGAAAACTAAGACAGCCTTTCTTTTCATCCTCTTCTTCTCATGCCTGTTTCTGACGGGCTGTGGTAAATTATCGCATGATGCGTCTTTTTCGACTAAACTGGCTTTGGTTGACGGCTACATAACGCAGAATGAGCAGAAGGATGCGCTGTCATCTCTGAAAAAAGCGCAGAAACTGGCATACAGCGTGGCTCAGCGTCTCAGTATCGTAAAACGTTACCGGAAACTTGGAGCCACAGAACAGGCAGAGAAATTCCTGCTTGCTTCCATGAAGAAACTTCCTGACAGTATTGAACTGAAAGCCGTGTATGTTCAGGGATTACTTGACCGGGGCGCTGTTGAAGAAGCGGCTTCGTATGCTGCCAAACTGAAAGATACGTGGTTTGATTCACTGTATGTCGAAACCTGTCTGCGGCAGGTTGCCTCTCCGGAACTCTTTTACGAAGAGCGTTTTTCCGACATGTATCAATCTGCGTATAACGCAACGGGCGACGCACGCTGGCTGCGTAACAGCGCATTACTGCTTGCCGCAAAAGGGAACCTGAAAGAGGCTGCCCGTCTGCATCCGGGAATGTATTCGGATGACAGTATGCCGCTTATGTGGACGCTGCTTGATTACGACGCCGAGAACTATAATCGCTGTATTGAAGGATGTTCGTACATATTGCAGCATTGCCCTGAAGATGCAGCCACTGCAAGCCTCATCACATCAGATGCCTGGCTTCAATCGGGCGATATTGAACGGGCGTATTCATTCTGGCTTGCTCAGATTGACGCGGGAAACGACGGCTCGTATGCCTCTCCTGTCATTTATAAAAATGCGGCACATTATGCTTCTCTGAAAGGAGATTATGCGTCTGCCCGTGATTTCCTCATTACAGTCACTGATTTGTACCCTGATTACGTGCCGGGCCTCGTCGCTTATGTCAATTTTGCAATTAAGGGCGATACTGAGGACAGGGCATATGCCGCAGAGAGAAATACATTCAGAATAGCAAATCTGAAGACGCTTGCTATGGAAGAGCATGATGCAATTCCACGTATTCCCCTCGCGGATGCAATGCTTAAGCTTGAAGACTCGCTCGCTGAACATTATTCACCAGAATTGCTTGTCGAATATACAAGGGTCTGCTGGCAGATGCAGGACACTCCGGAAGACCGCTGCCTGTCTGAATTGTGGTCATTGCTCGAACAGACACGGCTTCCTGATCATTATGAACCCTATATAATCCGTTGGGCTGTCAGCTGGTTATGTTCCCATCATAATGAAGCATCTGCCCGCGATCTTTTCAGTGGGTACCTTGTTTCTATGTATGGTTCAGATAATCCTTCTGCATACATAACGGAACTTGAGGATTGGGAATGTGAACTTTCTGCGTGGTTTGCACTTAAGGATAAGAATTTTGAGGTGGCGCGCAGTCTGTATGAAAACCGCATGAATGAGCGGGAAACACTTCCGGATGAAAGCGTCCGCATGAATTTAGCAGCCGTTTATACCGCAACGCATAATTACAGTAAGGCGCTTGAAGTGTATAGCGCACTGGCTCCTGAAATTGAAGATGCATATACACTGTCAGAAATTCAATACCGGATAGGAGCCATTCAGTATGATATGCATGAAAAAAGAAATGCCCTGCTCAGTCTGGCTTACAGCGTTAAGCTGAACCCGGACAATCACAGGGCACGTCTTCTGTTAAAGCAGATAGAATAGTATCAGCCGATTGTTGCGATAATATCCTGTGCTTTCAGGATGAGGTGATCCTCGCCGTCAATCTTTACGTTAGTACCTGCATACTTGTCGTACATGACGCGGTCGCCGACCTTTACCTTGATTTTTTCCTTGTCATCGCCAATTGCAATAACTGTTGCAATCTGTGTCTTTTCCTGAGCTGTATCTGGAATGATAATTCCGCTTGCAGTCTTAGATTCTGTCTTTTCTGTCTTAACAAGAACTCTGTCTGCTAATGGTGTAACCTTCATATAATCCTCCAAATGGAAATTAGGCATTTATGTGTGTCAAAATGACTCAGTTCCAGGTGCCTTTTGGACAACTGTGTCAATTTAACTCACTTAATATACTAATGAATGGCGAGAAAGGCAAGAAAAAAGCACTTTTTTTTGATGAAAGCAGTGCGGTAAGGGATGATGCTGTTTATTGGGATAATATGCTATCTTATTGTTATATAAGTAATAAAGCGATTTGTTTTATTAATGGGATGTTTTTTTTACCATTGCCTGAAAAGTTGGCACGATACTTGCGATATTATTTATGCAGGCGATACGGTCTGCATTCCTAAAGTAAGGAGAGCAAAAATGACACAGAATGACACAGTTTTGGCAATGTATCTTAAGGAAATCAACAGAATCCCGCTTCTTACACGCGAAGAAGAGAATGAACTCGCCATCCGTGCAAAAGCCGGTGATAAAGAGGCAAAGGACCGTATCGTAAAAGCAAACCTGCGCTTCGTTGTAAAGATTGCAAAGAAATACCAGAATCATGGCCTTGATCTGACTGACCTTATCAGCGAAGGAAATATCGGCCTTTTGACAGCAATTGACCGTTTCGATGTCGATAAGGGATATCATTTTATCTCTTACGCTGTATGGTGGATCCGCCAGGCAATCCTTAAGGCAGTCTGCGAGAAGTCCCGCATGATCCGCCTGCCGCTTAACCGCGCAAACGAACTTGTTCAGATTGAGAAGACACGCAAAGTCATCACAGGAAACAGAAGTGATGAAGAAGAGATTGCTGAAATTGCAGAAATTCTCGATATGGACCCGGCACATATCCGTGATATCCTGAACATTTCACGCGAAATGATTTCTCTTGATGCAACGGTGCGTCATAATGACTCAGAAAGCGCAACAGTCGGCGAGTTCATTCAGGATACCATGTATGCAGATCCTGAAGTGGAAGTTATTGCCGGCTCAATGAAAGATGATATTGATGATGTCCTTGAAACCCTTACACCTAAAGAAGCTGAAGTAATCCGCTACCGCTTCGGACTTGATGGTCGTGAGGCTCTTTCACTCAAGGAAGTCGGTGACCGCTTCGATCTGACAAAGGAAAGAATCCGCCAGATTGAGAAAAAGGCCATCCGCCGCCTGCAGCACCCGACCCGCAGCTGCAGACTCGAAGCCTACGTCGCATAACGAACTTCTGATTACTCAGAAAGTGAAAGTACGTCCTGACGGGCGAGTTCCATCAGTTCTGTATCTTTTACCGGATCAGCAATTCCCAGCGTAAAGTATCCCGATTGCTGAATACCGTTCACGTCACCTGGTCCGCGCAGTTTCAGGTCTTCTTCTGCAATATGGAAGCCGTCCGTACTTTCATGTAATACTTTCAGGCGGGCTTTTCCGAGCTCCGTAAGATTCTCGCTGTAGATGAGGAAGCAGTGCGACTGTTCTGCACCACGGCCGACACGTCCGCGTAACTGATGCAGGGCGGCCAGTCCGAAGCGTTCTGCGTGTTCAATGACCATGCAGGTAGCGTTCGGGACATCAACGCCGACTTCTACGACGCTTGTGGCAATAAGGACATGAATGCGGCCTGTCCTGAAATCTTCGAGAATACGGTTCTGCTCCTCCTCTTCAACCTTTGAGTGAATGAGCGCGCAAGTGAATTCGGGATAAACCTGCTTTGAAAGAAATTCGAACGACTGTTCGGCTGACTTCAGCGGTTTCGACATGTCAGCATTTTCAATGAGCGGATATACAAAGTAAGCTTGATGCCCTGCCTGCAGTTCGGCGCGTACGGCTTCGTATACGCGTGCTTCGTTTCCTTCCCGGGTCAGATGTGTCTGTATGGGTTTTCTTCCCGCCGGCATTGTCTTAATGACAGAAACGTCAAGGTCGCCATAAACGGTGTGGGCAAGTGTCTGCGGAATCGGCGTCGCACTCATGAGCAGAATGTCCGGGCTTGCGGGCATAAGGCCCTGCTTGGCACGTTCCTGCTGGTCCAGCGAGTTTCTGCCCTTGTCGATGATTGCATTACGTTGAACGACGCCGAACCGGTGCTGCTCGTCAATTACGGCAAGCCGCAGGTTCTTGTACTGGACAGATTGTGAAAAGAGCGCATGAGTTCCCGCCACAAGCTGGATGCTGCCTTCTTTCAATGCCTTGAGCAGCGGAGTGCGTGACTTTGCCTGAATGTTGCCTGTAAGGAATGCTACGTTAATACCGAGCGGTTCAAGCAGTTTTGCCGCGTTTTCAGCATGCTGCTTTGCAAGAATTTCTGTCGGGGCAAGCAGGGCACACTGGCCGCCAGAGTCAATGACACGAAGCATGGCGAGAAACGCGACGAGAGTTTTTCCAGAGCCGACATCGCCTTGCAGCAAACGTGTCATGCGGAATACTGGTACCTGCGCTGTATCTTCTGCCGCAGCCTGTTCTCGTATGAAGTCATTTTTCCATGAAAGATCGAGGTCGGCATTCATTTCCTGCACGACTTTCTTCTGGTCATCTGTGAGCTGGAAGGGGAGTCGTGCAAGCAGCTGTTCCTGGCGTGGAGAGAGCTTGTGGTCTTCTCCTCCTGATTTTTCATATGCTTCCTGTGCAGTTTTTCTGTGTTCGGCAGCGCGTGAGAGAATTGCTTTCTGAAAGTTGAACAGTTCTTCGTATATGAGTGTTTTACGGGCATTAAGCGCATCCTCAAGTGTTTCAGGATGATGCATGGCCATCACGGCTTGCTGTTTGTGCATGAACTGGTGCTTTTCGCGGATTTCTTCGGGAATTTCATCTTCTATGCCGCGTGCATATTCTGTAAGTGCCCGCCCTATGACTTTTCTGAGCTGAACCTGAGTGAGTCCCGCCGTCAGTGGATACACGGGAAATACTGCAGAATTGGGAACGGCTGCGTTTTCGTAGTCCATGAGACTTCCGTCACGGACCATGCAGTTTGCCTCAAAGGCAGATGACTGCAACTCACCGTAACGGACATCGAACTTACCGGTAACTGAAATGACAGCACCTACGGGAAGGCTTTTTTCAAGGAAAGGTCTGTTGAAGCAGATAAGGGATGCGGGACAGGTGCCGTCTGTAATACGGACCCGCAGTGTACGCATCTTTCCGAAACCGAACCAGTCGTGGGCGGTGACCTGCGCAATTGTGTGCACTTTTGGCGCTGAGTTCCATTCGGCGAGGGAAACATGGCGTGTCTGATCTTCCCAGTCACGAGGCCAGAAGGAAAGGAGGTCTGAAACAGTGAAAATATCAAGTCGTGCCAGCAACTTTGCGATTGCGGGTCCAACTCCGCTGAGAGAACTTACTGGTGTCCCTATGTCCTGTAGTTTCATATTGCAAATTATACCATATTGCAGTAGATTATGCCTTGCTCGTTTTTTAAGGTTATTTTAAGAAAACTTTTATGGAAGCAATTTTAGCATTCATCAGTTCGTACATCCATTATTGGCCTCTCGTTTGTTTTTTTGCGCTTCTTCTTGCGGGTTTCAATGTTCCCATTTCAGAAGATCTTCTTATCATTATGTCAGCTGTCATAGCTTCCAAAGACAGATCATTCCTGTTTCCAAATTATCTTGGCCTGTATGGCGGTATTTATCTCAGCGATCTTATCTGTTACTGGTTTGGCAGACTTGTCGGCGGCGGACTTATATCAATCAAATTTGTGGCAAGAAAACTTACTCCTGCCCGCATTCAGAAAATATCAAATCAGCTTGAGAAACACGGCTTCCTGACCTACGTCGTAACCCGGTTTATTCCGTTTGGCGTCCGAAATACGCTTTTCATGACTTCTGGCATGCTGCATGTCTATTTTCCTAAGTTCATGCTGTTTGATGCAATTGCTGCCTTAATCAGTTCTTCTACCCTGTATCTGCTTGTTTTCTATCTGGGTGAGTCAGCTGCTGCAAACTACAAAGCCTTTGGCATCATTCTTTTCTGTCTGTTTATAATTGCCATGGCAGTTCTTATTGTCAGACATGAATTGAAGAAGAGAAACAAAAAGCCGGCTGATGCGCCGGCTCAAGAATCTGCTGATTAAAATCAAACCTTATTTTTGAATCTCATCCGCTGCAGGTTCAGGGTTTTTCCATACCCAGTATCTGATGTTCTTCTTATAAAATTTAGCAACGCGGATTGATACGCTT
The DNA here is from genome assembly GCA_045640805.1 of Treponemataceae bacterium. Taxonomy (GTDB): domain Bacteria; phylum Spirochaetota; class Spirochaetia; order Treponematales; family Treponemataceae; genus Treponema_I. The sequence continues at coordinate 2,234 of JAZUFS010000125.1, read as the reverse complement.
ATTACCAGATATATGAAATAGACTGTGTACAATACCGGGCTGTGAACGTTGAACAGCAACGTTACTATCATGGCAACCGGCAGGATGAAATCCGGGACAGGATCTTTCTCATTTACAACGATGGCACTCAGCAATGCTGCGGAATAGTTGATGTGGAAGAACATGAGTGTAATGATGACGATGTTGATGTCTTCTTTTTCAAGCGTAGCTGCGACAAATGACAGGATAAAGCTTTCTGCCATGTAGAGGAAGAATCGCCATGAGACTTCTTTTGACCTGACAAGAGTTGCTCCTGAGACAAATATGCTGCCGAAAGCCAGGACGCATGTTATTGCTTCGATAACGCTGAGATTGAGTGAAGCAATTGCCGGGACAAAGTTTGCGGCGGGCTGTGTGCAGAAAGCGTGCACAGGTTCAATGAAACCGGCAGCTATGACCAGTGACAGGACGATGATGGCATCCGTTGAACTGAACTTGCCGAAACTCAGGTGACCGATTTTGTAGCGTTCCCAGAAAGCAGTAATTTGCAGGAAATACTGAAACATCAGTAAGAAACTGATGAAATATACCTTGTCGATGTTATAGACGTAGAATGCTGAAGCGCCGAGAATACCTGTCGTAAAGGTATCAAGAAAGTGGTCCGTAAACTCACCCAGCGGAGATCCTGTTTTTGTCCTGCGTGCCTGCATGCCGTCCATTGCATCGCCGACTATGTAAATGAAGTATAGAATCGGAATGAAGATCCAGATTGGCCAGGTAACGTACCGGGCGGTGAGGGTGATTACGAATGCAAGCAGTACGTTGCTGTTCGAAATGATGGTGATGATGTTTGCCGGAAGCCACCATGGCAACTTTTCAACAAGTCTTGTTGCAAGAGGAACTGTAATGTACAGATCGGCGAAAGAACCGTCCTGCGCGGAATATGCGTACTTACCGTTTCCCTTGTAATTTGTGATGTTTGCTTCTTTTTTCTTCATTATACAGTGACCTTTCAGAAAGGAATTTTGACAAGCAGTGTAGCAAGAAAACCGATAATCCAGCTTCCGGCAATCTGTACTATAACGCATACACCCAGGGTAATTGCAAGTTGTGCGCGGTAAGTACGGAATTTATTCTTGAAGATAAGGCTTGAGATGCGTGTCTGTACGGGAGAAATAATCTGGTCAAGAGTACGCCAGATCTGGGAGGTAAAATCTTTGCCTGCAAGATGTACGACGAGCCGTATTACAAGGATTATATTGAAGAACGTGATTACTGAAGACAAGAGTGACCAGCAGATCTGAATCAGGGAGGCAAGCAGAACGCCCAGACGGAGAATTCCATATGAAGCGATGTCACCGAATATGCTTGAAAGGAGTGCCAGTGCACCAAAAGCGAGAATCGGCGAGAAATCAATCATGCCAATGCGGATGGGGAAGCGTCTGAAAAACGAAAGAAACGGTTCGCAGATTTGTGCCATGACGTTTCCGAACTTTGTATACCGCGCCCCCGGAAACCAGCTCATGAGGATATAGATAAGACAGAGAAATTCATAAATTGATACTGCTGAAGTCAGTACGGTAAAGAGAAACTTTATAGCGCCCATGTATTATCTCCGGATATGATTCTAGGCCGTCCAGACATCTTCGACAAACGGTTTATCTGAAAGGTCAGACAGATAGTCTGGATCAGATGGCAGGGTAATGAAGTTACCTGCTTTTACAACGTATTGCCTTCCTGCGGTCTCTATATGAAAATATACTGAACAATTGCCCGAAACGCCAAATAAAAAATCACGGAATTGCATTAAATCGTTCTCGGAACAGAGTGTCTTGTTCAATTTGATGTGAACTTCCTGAATTGATTTCTCTTTCAGTGTTTCCATGGGGACAATGTCATCTACAAGGAAGGATGGCGCATCACGTGATGTGTCAACACTTCCGGTAAGGGCAAGTACTGCATCGTTATGGAGCTGGGGTCCCAGGCGTTCCCATACTTTGGGGAAGAATGTCAGGTCGATTGTTCCCTCAAGATCGGTGATTGTAGCAAATGCCATCGGCGTACCTTTCTTTGTAATGATCTGCCGTATGCCGCCAATCATGCCGATGACGATATATTTCCTGTCTTTTGTGGTGCGGTCAACTTCATTGGTGTGGAATGTTGCCATGCGCTCAATGACATCCCTGTAAGAATCAAGCGGATGTCCCGAAAGGTAGAAGCCGATGAGTGCTTTTTCAATAGCGAGCTTTTCGAGC
>JAZUFS010000124.1:0-2922 GCA_045640805.1 Treponemataceae bacterium | reverse complement strand
GGTGTTGCGGGCGGCGTTTGAGCCCGCTGGGTGGGGTAGCGTATGACGCGGACGAACAGTGCGTGAGCGCTGTGACCCGTGGCAGGAGCGAGGGGCGGGGCTCCGCCCCCACATGCTTTAGCCCAGGCTTGCTATCTTTTTGTGGAGTTCGACTACTCTTGTGTGCAGGTAGTGGTCGATGGCGGGGCGCTCTAAGACGCCGAGAAGTTTGCCGTCTGCGTCTACGATTGGCAGCGCTTCCGTGTCGTTTGTGTCGAGCAGTTTCAGTGCATCCGGGATCAGCATATCCGGCGGGCAGCTTGCTGTGCAGGGCTCGAGGATATCCATCGCCATAAGGCCGTCTGTCATATCCATAATCAGAAGGCTTTCTTTCAGGTGGTCGAGTGTAATGATGCCGGCTGTTTTTCCTGCCTCATCGCGTACGACATAGTTCAGGTTGTGCTGGTGACCGAAACTGTCCAGAATATCAGAAACCATTGCGTTTTCAGCAACGACGGCAGGGGAGTCTGGTCCGCAGATAGGCTTGCCGCCAGAGGTAACGTCGCTTACCTTGCATGTCTTCATGATGTCTTCTTCGTTAATGTCCAGTCCGCATTCTCCTGCCCCGTCAACGGCATATTTGACGCATACAGGACCGAGCAACTGTACGACGAAGGTCGTCGCCGTGATTATCAGGATGATTGTCGGGCCAATCGTGTCAAAGTAGGTGTTGCCTGCTGCAATTGAAAGACCGATGGCGACGCCCGCCTGGCTTAACAGGCACCACGGCAGGTATTTGCGCACGGTTTCAGGTGCTTTTGTAATGCGTGCTCCGAAGCGGGAGCCGACTGACTTGCCGATTGTTCTGCAGGCAATGTAGATGAGCGCGATGATGCCGACGTATGCGGTTACGTTCCAGATGTTGAGCTTTGCGCCGACGAGTACGAAGAACAGCACGTAAATGGGTGGCGTGAACTTTTCTACGAGCGCGAACGTTGGCCGTGTCTTGATTGGAGCGAAGTTTACCATGAAGAAGCCGACGCTCATTGCCGCCAGGATGTTATCCAGGTTGAGCATGGTGCACAGTCCCGTTGAAAGGAAGATGGCGCCGAGAGAGAAGGCGAGGATGCGGCCCTCATCGGTCATAATGTTGCGGATGAACCGGCTCAGGAAAAAGCCTATGACCGAGCCGAGCGCCATTGAAACAAAGACGTCGTATGCAAGCTGTAAGAGCTGAGTGCCCAGAGTGCCGCCCGTGTAGCCGAGCAGTGACGACGCAATGGAAGATGCAAACGCGTACAGGATGAGCGCGACGGCGTCATCCATGGCGACAATGCCTAAAACCGTCGTCGTAAGCGGGCCGCGCGTTCTGTTTTCGCGAAGGACGTCAGTTGTGGCGGCAGGCGCTGTCGCGCTTGAGATTGCGCCAAGAATAAGGCCGATGGCGAGCGATGTGCTCAGATCGCCGGTCAGCAGATACGAAACGCCGGTAACCAGCGCGCCGACAACAAAGAACGGCACAATTGCCTCGCACAGCAGAATGCCAACAAACTGCCTGCCGTATTTTTTCAGTACGTTCAGCTTGAGCTCGCCGCCAATCAGGAAGCCGATGAGTGAAAGCGCCATCTGACTGACCGGGTCGAGCGAGGCGATGACGTCTGCACGCAGCAGCTGAAAGCCCGACTGGCCGATCAGGATGCCGATGACGATATAGCCGACAACCTGCGGAATGCGCAGTTTCTGGAAAAGCCTGCCGCCCATGGCACCAAGCAGAAGGATAATGCCTGTAAGAAGGATTAAGTTTGCACCGTTTAATGCGTTGAAGTGCATGAACTCAGGAAGGAATTCTGCAAAGATATTCATGCGCTCATTGTAGTGATTTGAGATTTTTAGCGCAATAACAAGGGCGTGCCGGCCCTTCCGGGCCGTCGGGCTTTTCAGGGCTCCGGCATACCGCCTCCGGTGTTTTTGCTTCCGCAAAAATACGCGCTCCGCGCCCCTTACAATCCCTCACGCGGTGTGCCGGTGCCCTGAAGATTCGTGCTTAGAACAGCTGAATGTCCTTGACCGGCTTTGCAAACGGACCTGCCGGGAATGCTTCTCCGCGCTTTGTGCCGCACAGGTCAGTGTCGAACGTAATCGGCGTGCCGTCCGGGTTCTCGTACTTTTCTTCCGGCTCGAATGCGGGGTGCAGGTCATCCGTTTTGATAAGCCGTACGCCCGCCACAGGCAGGTAGTCGAACAGGTTCGTACTGATGCTGACCTTTCCGTCTTCATCCTTCCAGTTGATGAACACCTTGCTCTTCTTGTCGACGACCGCATCCTTCTCGCGGCTCATCGGAACAGCGCCGTTGAAGTACGCGTTGCCTTCTGCCCAGACAGGAAGCGGATTGTAGTAGCGGTCGGTGTTCACGCTGCCCATGCCGCAGTAGCCGTCAAACTCATGCACCCAGCTTTCATAATCCGGATACTTCTCATACGGCCAGGTTCCCGCCTTGATATTGCCGTCATCCCAGTCGTTCTTGTTGCGGGTGCTCTCTTTCCATCCCTTCTTCATGGCAGGGCGCATCTCCCTCTGGATGAACACGTTGTTGTAGAACTTGCAGTCGCCGTGCAGAATCGTCATGAAACCGGCAACTTCCGTGCGGTGAATCTGGTGGTATGGTGTAAAGCGCGGACACGGTCTGTTAGGAGCTCCGTTGTTTACGCCGCGACCTACTGCGACAAGACCGCCCGCCACAATGTTGTGGACGAATGCGACGCCCTGTGTGCAGAGCTTTACGGCACGGTCTGACAGGAAAATGTTGTTGTCGAGCAGTGTCGGGCCGTGTGAAACTTCAATGAACACATCTTCAGCGCAGCCGACCATGCTTTCCTTGTTCTGGTTGTACTCCTCAGGCAGACAGTTGTCGTGGAAGTCGGATCGTAGCCATGTCGTTCTGT
>JAZUFS010000123.1:0-4102 GCA_045640805.1 Treponemataceae bacterium | reverse complement strand
AGCGCTCCGGATGCGCCCGTCACGCTGACCATCACGTCGCCGGGTCTGGAAGGCGCCACCGCAGGCGAAGTTCCCGTGCGGAAAATTGAACTCACCTGTAACGGGTCCCGCGCCCTCTCTCCCGAAAACCGCGAAGTCGTCGTAACAGCGCACATCCTTCCCGAAAACGCGACATACCGCGCCCTCAAGTTCGAGGCCGTACGCCTTGAAGGCATTGCCTCCCGCGCAGTCGCCCTCACGCCGCTGCCCGCTGCCCCGGACGCAGATTCTGCAGACAAGGCACCATCTGCTTTTAAGGCAGCGCACGCGCCTACGGACGATGCATTTTCCGCCGATGACGCAATCCGCGTAACAGCTCGTCAGGACGGCGAGTTCCGCCTGCGCTGTTCTTGCGACAACGGCACCGGCATTCCGGAAATCATCTCAGAACTGGAATTTTCCGTCAGCGGCATGGGAACGACATGCCTCAATCCGTACGAGTTCATATCCGCGTGCGAAAAAAGCGCATCCCTGAACGAATGCAAGCTGAGCTTCCTCGGCGGCGTGTACATCCCCGCAGGACGCAACTGGATCAGCTTTGAAAACGTCGATTTCGGCCCGGATGGCAGCGACACGTTCACCATCCCGATTTTCTCGTTCGACACAACCATGACACTCGGGATCTGGGACGGTAACCCCGACAGCGGCGGCCGGCTCCTCATGCAGGCAGAATACAACTCGCCGTCGTGGTACAATCACTACCAGAGCAACACGTGGACCCTTCCACGTCGTCTGACAGGCATTCACGACCTGTACATCCTGACCGACACCAACCGCTTCTCAATCCAGGGCTTCCAGTTCGAGCACAGTCGGAAAGCGTTCAGCCGCCTTTCAGCGCTCGACGCAGACAGCATAACCGGCGATTCATTCACGCGCGAAACCAACCGCATTTCCGGCATAGGCAACAACGTCTCGCTCGAGTTCCGCAACATGGATTTCGGCTCAGACAGCGTCCACGGCATCCGCATAAAAGGCCGCGCTGTCAACGGCACCAACACCGTGCACATCCTCTTCGTGAAGGACGATGCATTGGAAACAGATGGTGCACCGGCGGAATTGCGCACGGCAATCGAGATTCCGGCTACGGACGAGGTTACCGAACACTCGTTCGGCTTGGATGTACCAGTGCACGGGAAATGCAGAGTCGCCTTCGTGTTCCTGCCCGGCAGCTGCTTCGATTTTGAAGGATTCCAGTTCGAGAAATAAGCGGATAATCCAAAGGGGCGCCTGCCCCTCGTTCCGAAGTCCTCACTCGCATCCGCTCGCTCCGGTCTTCTACACTGCCCCCTCTAGCGGGAGCTCAGCGCCCCCGCAACGCCCCGCCATCGCCCGAAAAATGCTTAAATTTAAAAACCGGTCCCCTTTCCGGCCGGTTTTGGTACTTAGGGGACCATGCTTTTTCGCCCAAAAGCAGATTTTCCGCCAGATTTCACGCATTTCAAGGTTTTTGCTTGCATTCCACAGCCATTTTTACCTGAAAACCATGTGAAATTGAAAGAAAATGCGTGTTTTTCGCCAAAACGCTAAAAAAACAAGGTCCCCTTTCCAGCCGATTCGCCAAAAAGGGGACCTTGTTGCGACAAATTAAGTGTTTTTTGCGCGGCGCAGTGCAATACGCCACGTCAACAATGTCAGGTAAACAGTTTACTCGTCAAATGCGCGGATACAGCAGACGTATCTATGGCCGGACTTGTGTTCGTAATAACAGGTACCAGAGTCCATATACATGGACCACGCGCCAAAATAGTAGTCGGGAAGCTGCGACGACGACCAACAGGAATCAAACCGTATACCATTTATTGCAGACAGTACAGTATTCAACAAAGCTTTGTTGTCGTACAAGACACACAGTTCAGCAACGCTTGGCATGTACCAGCCGTCTTCAAAGTCCGTGCCTGTCAGACTGTACGTAGTGGCATACTGGTTCACCCAGTTGAAGGCAGGGTAGTTTTCAGCAACTACACTGTTAGCAGTACCTTCAGGATCAATGCTGCAAATGTAATCCCAGTTATCACTGCCGTCAGTGTCACCGGTAAAATAAGTGTCGTCTGGGGAATAATCATCTCTATTCGTTTCGTCGCCGTCTTTTATCATGTGGCAGATAATGCCTTCAAACTTTGTGTAATAGCCGGTAGTATCTCCTTTTGCCCATATAAGTGTCTGATTTTCAGTATTGTCATACGTATTATACTTACCAAGTACAAACGGCGCGCCGGCATTATTCAGGCAGATAACACCGACAGCATCCTGTTTCTGCTGATCAGTCAAATCGCTTGTTAAACTATAATAAGAATGTGTTTTTTCATCCCTAAAATCATAACCTTGAATTCTAGTACAGTTTGGATTAATTGTTGAACCGTCTTTCAAAACTACATAACCGGTTGTTACCGTGTAGTTCTTTACCTTGAACACAGAACTCCTGTTTCCCATCTCACTTGACGCAGTTACCGTAAAATCGCCAGGATTTGCTGGAATAGTCAAATCTACGTACATGATTCCATCGGTAAGAACCTGTTTGTTCAAGTTGCTCACAATACTGTTGCTTGAACAACTGAGCTGCACATTTTCAAACGGTGACTTGAAGTTAGCACCCTTAATTATGACAGACACCTTTTTCCCAGCTGCACTTATTCCCGCTTTCGGAATGCTGATTGAATCAATACGCGCGAACATGCAATCCGTTACATCGAATGTAAAGTAGTCAATATCGCCATACTGAACGTAACTTCTTGTCTGGATGAATGGATCATCAATTACTGTAGCTGTTCTTTCTGAATTATTTCCCGTGGAACCTTCAAAAGAATCTACAAAATCAAACCGCTCAGTAACCGTACCGCTGGTAAAGAATGTATCGAAATCATAATAAGCTATCGGTCTGTCTGCATAACCTGCACTCAGGCTATATGCCATTTCATCAGTATCACTTGTTGCACTGAATACAACTGTGTATTTGTTTTCTTCTTCAGTACCGCCAACTTTATATGGCATAAGAAGAGAAGATGTTCCGCCCCAGTCTGATGAGAAATACTTTGCCTTACCATCAGGACATACAACAAATCCGGATAATCTGCCGCTGCCGTCAACACTGTACGATTGTATATCTATGCTTACTGGTAACTGATAGAACCGCAGTGTAATCTGATCAAGCCAGACTTTACGCAGCTTGGAATCGGTTACTTTGACGATTACATCAACATCCTTATAGAACTCGTTCAAATTGCCATAACTAACCGTCAGATTTGCCGACTTTGTATTTCCAGCTGCAATAGAACTGAGCATGCCTGAATTGCTACTAAGATTCAGTTCTGGATCATTGCAGATTAACTCCCAAGCTGCAGTCGCACATGTTGCATCACCAATATTTTTGAAATTAAGTGTCAGATTATAATCCTGGAAATCATTTCCATAGCAGTATTCGATGCTATTAGATAACCATGAACCGTTACCTATTGTATATGTAGTCTTGAAACTGTAGCCGCTTTCCACAATCGGAATAGTTCCGCAGTCATCACCATCGAACTGGGGGGTAACTTCCACTGTTACCTCCGTCCCATTAGATTTTCTTACCGTTAAAATCTGTTCTTCCCCTGCAACGACATCTTCAAACGTTACGATACCATTCGCATCGGAAATAACCACATCTGTATCTGATGCAATATCCTTACTCTTTCTGCTTACTTTAACATTACTTAAGCCTGTCTGCTCTGTTCCATCTCCGTTTGTAGCACGGGAATCTGAATCCACAAAACCTGCTACTTTGGCTGTGAAACTTCTGGTCCCGCCTGCCTGGCGGAACAAACGGTACGTTGAACCACCTTCTGTTATTGCAAGGACGTTCTCGCTTTCCTTTTCGACTTTTTCATAATTTGGCGTGCTCCAGGAATTGTCACATGATATTGTATCCGCTGAAATGGTATAAATCTGTCCGTTATCGATACGTGTCCATTTTCCCCAAATTGCTTTAGCAAATTTGCCATTTTTTTCATAAACAATTAATGGATCAGTATTGCTTCCTGAACCGCCAGTATTTCCCGTCGAGCCGCCACTGCCGCCGCCGTTGCCC
>JAZUFS010000122.1:0-2606 GCA_045640805.1 Treponemataceae bacterium | reverse complement strand
CGCTCCAACCACGGAACCATTTCCGATTGAAACCCCTTTCAGAATAATGGAACGCGCCCCGATGAAGCAATCGTCGCCAATTGAAACTTCCGCACATTCCGCAGGTTCATCGAGTCGTCGTCCCAACATGTTGAGGGCATGGGCGTCATTGTCTGAAATAATGCATCCGGTTCCAATCAGCACATGGTTCCCGATCGTGATTTTTTTACGGCAACATATCGCCGTCCCCGATACCCCGACATGCTCCCCAATTTTAAGCGTGGCAGTCTTGGAAACAAAAAAAGTACACGGCTGAATAATCCCGAATGAATTTTTCCAAGCCAAATTATGGCAGGTGAAAAAGTCCCCGATTTGAATATTTGTTTTTTTCCCAATGCAGAAAACACGGGGCAGAACATAAAACCTTCCCGTTACGACCCAGTTTTTCCCCTGCTTAATATGGTTCAAGCCGCAATTCAGACGACAATTCAGGCGGCTCAAAATGCTTTCACAAATGAAATACAGCTTTTTGGCGAGGATCAGCACTGGCCGAACGGTCTTGCAATGCTGGGCGGCGCAACGTATGCCATGCCACTTCTCGATGGTGTCATGAAGCTTAATCTTGAAGGCGCCAGAACTGATCCGTACATGTATCTGCGGTATGGCAGCTATCCCACTGCAAGTGAGCCGTATGGCATTGATTTCATCGTGGCAGACAGAATCTACAGTGTCGATCTGCTGAACCGTCCGGCTTACGAGGAATTCTGTCTTGGCTATCAGTATGGCCCGGACTGCATTACAGGTAATTTCAACTGTAACTGGGAGAATGCAAAACTCAGGCTGAACATGAACTACTTCTTCATGGCGCACGGCACGCATGACTTCTGGACACGCTGGGCGCTGAAAGAATCTCTTGATGAAGATTACGTGAAGGCAAATTACACGACACCGACGACAACACACGCAAGTTCTGCAAATGCACGGTTCGATGTTTCAGGCAGGGATTCTGTCTGGTACACGAATGACATTTCGCTCGGCGCTTCGTATCAGGCGCTGCCGTCACTGAACGTGTATGGCCAGGCAGATTATGTCATTACGAAAAATGCCTACAATGACAGTACGAACGGCGTGGAGAATGACCTGCAGCTGGTGCTTGGCGTGAAGTTCACGTTCTAAGCGCACTTGTCTCCCGCACGGTTTTGCGTGTGGGACTCTACTCGAATTCTGGCGCCGGTGGATTAATCAGTGTTTTCTTGAAAACGTTGATTTTGTGGCGTGCGCTGATTTTGTCAGCGTTCGGGGCGTCGCCCGTCTCTGAGAAAAGTTCGACGTCGTGATACGTAAAGCCCATGTTCTCTTCATCCGTCTTGCCGCACATGCCGTCAGAAGGTGCTTTGTGCGTAAGGTCGTACGGGAGTCCGAGCAGGTCGCCCAATGCCACAACTTCAGATACGTGCAGATTACGGAGTAAGGCAAAATCGCCGGCAAGATCGCCGTAGATGGTTGTGTATCCGACATAACCTTCGTCGAAGTTACCTGTATTGGCGACACGTGCACCTGGAGTACATGCGGCAATGCTGTACAGCGTCACCATACGCAGGCGGCTCGGCGTGTTCGTCCTGAACTGCGGTGTAATCTCCATCCCGTCAGGCAGTGCGTCGACAATTCCCTTATACGCGTCCTGAATGTTCACCGTATATGTCTTTATGCCGAGGAGTTCACAAAGCCTGAGGGAATCGTCGATATCAGACTGAACGCCGTTTGGCATCATGACGCCGATGACATTCTCCTTGCCGAGTGCACGTGCACACAGTGCTGCAACTACCGTGGAGTCCTTGCCTCCTGAAATTCCTACAACAGCGGTTGTGCCGCCTGTCTTCTTAAAGAAGTCCTTAATCCATGCAATTTCTGTATCTAAAACCTTCTGAATGTCTTTCATCATCTTCTCCTTTTGAAGAGCACCATGCTTTATAAGCGGCTGGCGGCCTTCATTCCAGCTCAGCTTCTGTTGAATGCGCCTGCCACTTCTTCCACAGCGGCAAGCAGCTCTTTCACACCTTCGTCGGTGGAGTGGCCTGAGAAACTGAACCGTACTGCAGTTTCAGCTTCATCCGCGGAAATGCCCATGGCGGCAAGAATCGGCCGCGATGCTTTTTTTGAAGAACAGGCAGAGCCGGTTGATATATAGAAGCCCTTTTCACTTAATGCGCGTACCATGACCTCGCCCGGAATGTTCCTGAACGATGCCTGAACAACTCCCGGTGAGTAGAACGTGCCTTCCGTACTGCCGTCGCGGCTGTCCGGCACGATGCGGCACCAGGGCAGTGCTTTCAGTCCGGCAATGAATGTGCGGGTGCGTTCAAGCTGCGGGGCAAGCTTTTCATCTGCAGCAGCTCCTGGAAGCAGTGCATACCGCTCGAGTGCAAGTGTCAGACCGACGATGCCGAAAAGGTTTTCCGTACCGCTTCTGATTCCGTCTTCCTGATTGCCGCCACGAAGGAACGGCTCGAAACGTTTTGCCATGTACATAAGGCCGATGCCGCGCGGTCCGCAGAGCTTATGGGCACTGATTGCCGCGGTGTCGATTCCTTTATGGGAAAGTGCGAGCGGAATTTTACCTATTGCCT
>JAZUFS010000121.1:0-1619 GCA_045640805.1 Treponemataceae bacterium | reverse complement strand
GCTTCCATCATGGGCGCGGAAAGCGGATTGATGATGCATGCGTCAAGGCCGGCGTTGAGTGCCATGCTGAAGAAATGCGAGTTCACAATGTCACGGCGGGGAAGACCGAAAGAGATGTTTGAAACGCCGAGCACCGTCTTTACGCCTGAAAGTTCCGGATCTGCCTTTATGAGCGAAATGCCGCGGAGCGTTTCGGCTGCCTCTTTCTGCTGTGAGCTTACGGTAAGCGTCAGCATGTCGAGCACGATGTCGCTCTTTTTAATGCCGTAGCGTGCGGCCTCGTTCACTATCTTTTTTGCGATGGCGAGGCGGCCTTCTGCTGTCGGTGGAATGCCGTCTTCATCAAGGCAGAGCGCGACGACTGCACCGCCGTATTTTTTTACAAGCGGGAAGACTGCATCCATTACGGCCTGTTTGCCGTTCACAGAGTTTACGAGCGGCTTTCCGTTGTAGGCGCGCATTGCGCTTTCAAGAACAGAAGGCTCGCTTGAGTCTATCTGAAGCGGGCAGAGGAACGTCTTCTGAAGAAGTTTCACCACCTGTGTCATGACTGCTTTTTCATCAATGCCGGGAAGACCGACGTTTACGTCAAGAATCTGGGCGCCGGCTGAAAGCTGGCTTTCGGCTTCATTAAGCACGAACTGCATGTCGCCTGAAAGAAGCGCCGCCTTGCACTTTTTCTTGCCTGTCGGGTTGATGCGCTCACCGATGATGACTGCACCTGCTTCGTCGCCAATCTGCATGGCGGTGGTGCCCGAGGAAACGAATGTGCGGTGAACCAGAGAACCGTCCCCCTGTTCTGCTTTTACTGCGCGGACTGCGGCGACAGTCGCGGCAATGTGAGTGGGCGTCGTACCGCAGCAGCCGCCGAGGATGAGCGCGCCTTTCTTGAAATTTTCTGCCTGAGCACGGCCGAACTCTTCCGGCGTTACCTTGAAGACAGTGCGTCCGTTCTCCACGACAGGAAGCCCGGCGTTCGGCTGCACAATGACCGGCACGCTTGCGTATGAAAGGAACTCTTCTGTCAGGGCGGCGGCATCCGCAAGGCTTACACCGCAGTTAAGACCGATTGCGCTGACACCAAGCGACTCGAGCGTTGTGACGGCAGAGGCAACATCGGCTCCTGAAAGCATGCGCCGGTTGTCCTGAAACGTGACGGTCGCGATTATTGGAAGTGACGTATTTTCTTTTACGGCGAGAATGGCGGCCTTTGTCTCGTACAGGTCGCTCATCGTCTCAATGATGGCAAGGTCGGCTCCTGCAGCTTCTCCTGCTTTTGCAGCGGCTGCGAATGCGTTGACGGCGTCTTCAAAGGGGAGGGTGCCGCTTGGTTCAAGCAGGCAGCCTGTCGGACCGATGTCGAACGCGACAAAGCATAATCCCGTCTTGCCGGCATCCGCAATACCCTTACGTGCGTTCGCAACAGCCGCGGCGATTGTCTCTTTTGGTGAGCATTTCGCGCCCTTCAGCTTGATAGGCGTTGCGCCGAACGTGTTTGTCGTGATGATGTCCGCGCCTGCTTCAGCGTACTGCCTGTGAATGTCGGCAATCACATCCGCGTGGGTGATGTTGAGTTCTTCTGGAACGTGGTAATCCGTGACGCCGGAAGCCTGAATCAT
>JAZUFS010000120.1:0-8456 GCA_045640805.1 Treponemataceae bacterium | reverse complement strand
AGGATAAAACCTATATTATGTCAATTTAAATGTTGTTGTGATTATTCTTTTGAAAGAGCATTAATTTCATTATGAATATCAGTTGATATTGTCTTTATTAATTTTGTTTCGAGTTCAAGAAGTTTGAATGGTTCCTCAGTTTTCATCTTTTCTTCACTTATGAAAAGTGTTTCATAAGAAACATTAAAAGCATTTGCCAATTTTTCTATAACAGCTAAGGAAGCAGATTTACGGCCCAACTCAATCTGTGTCATAAACGGAACTGATATTCCTGATTTTTCCGCTAATTCCTCTTGTGTCCATCCTGCTTTTTTGCGTAAGAATCTTACATTTCTTCCTAAAACTTCGATAATTGTTAGCATCAACATAATAGTATTGCTGAAAGCAACTATTGAAAATTAACATGTGGCAATGTTATAATATTGCTGTAGGCAAATGTTATCTTTGATAACGAGGAGAAAGATATGAAAAAAACACTTTTCTTGATTGTTTTGGCTTTTGTCTGTTTGAGTATGACAGGTTGTTTATCAACGATAGCGAATCTCTCAGAATATTCTCGGATGAATGCTTCTTTAACAGATGAAGAGAAAGCAGTGGAAAATGAGAATATTGCATTGTTTGCAGGTGAAGGAACCTTAGGTGGTGGATATAGAGACCTTAAGTGGGGAATGACGAAAAAGAGTGTTCGCAGTATTTTGTGGGAGTATGGGTATAAATTTAATACAGAAATGCCAAGTAGCAATTTAAATACCACAGTCGAAAGTTATGTTTTGGAAGAAAGGAAAGAGATACGAGCCTTCTATTATGATGGCATTTTGTATGGAATTAAGTATTATCCAGCAATCAATGGTACGTTTGTAAGTGGTTTAGAAACAGAATTGTACAATCAATTAATAGAAAAATACGGTTCTGGACAAGAGGTAACTAGTATATTATCTGAGTTTCGAACATTTTATTGGAAAGATGAGTATACGGAAATAGATTTTTATGTTTCGAAATATTGGAGTCCTTCGAGTGATGAAAACGTGTATTTATCATATGTAAGCACTCTTGTTCTTCAAAAGCGAAACGATGAGCAACGTATGAGAGAAGAGAAAGCTCAAAATGATAAAATAGAAGAAATGCGTGGTGAAATATGAATTACATAACTTATGAAAACTATCATAATCCACATGTAATGATTCATCGCGAAAATTGTTCTGAACCTCATAAAAGAGGAGGTTACGAAAACTACAATTCTTTCAACAGCTTGGCTGAAGCTGAGAGATATGCGCGGTCATTAAGTGTTCCTATGATGTATTGTAAAATATGTAAACCCACTTCATAAAAAGATTGAAAAAAGTCCTGAAGTTCCTTCGGAAGCACAAAAAAAGGCGATCCTTTCGGACCGCCTTTTTTATGCAGCCTATCAACTGCTTAGCAGCCGAATGGGTTTTCTGTCGGATATGGCAGATTCTTTGGCTGGTTGTAGTTCAGGTCCTCGAGTGGAACACCGACGTACTTGAATACTTCAAACAGCGGCTTTCCGAAGTGACCGAATGCAACTGCTCCGTGGTGCGGATAGTTCTTCTCGATGAGTACGTGGCGGTAGAAACGGCCCATTTCTGGGATGGCAAATACACCGATACCACCGAATGACTTTGTTGCAACTGGGAGAACCTCGCCTTCTGCTACGTATGCGCGGAGCTTGTTGTCAGATGTTGACTGCAGGCGGAAGAATGTGATGTCGCCAGCAGCGATATCGCCTTCGAGTGTTCCGTTTGTAACTTCGATTGGCAGGTTGCGTGCCATAATCTTCTGGTACTTCATCTCGTGGAAAGCGAGCTTCTTTGTTGTTGTGTTTCCGCAGTGGAAGCCCATGAATGTATCCTTGAGAGTGTAGTTGTACTTGCCCTTGATTGACTCGTCGTACATATCCTTTGGAACAGAGTTGTTGATGTCGAGGAGTGTGACAGCGTCGTTAGATACACATGTACCGATGAACTCAGACAGACATCCGTAGATATCGACTTCGCATGATACTGGAATTCCGCGTCCTGTCAGGCGGCTGTTGACATAGCAAGGAACGAATCCGAACTGTGTCTGGAATGCTGGCCAGCACTTTCCTGCGATAGCGACGTATTCGCGATATCCCTTGTGTGCTTCAACCCAGTCGAGCAGTGTGATTTCATACTGTGCGAGCTTCTCGAGAACTTCTGGCTTCTTGTTTCCTTCGCCGAGTTCCTTAGCCATATCTGCAGCAACTTCTTTGATGCGCTTGTCACCAGCGTGCTTGTTGAATGATTCGAACAGGTCAAGTTCTGAGTTCTCTTCAATTTCAACACCGAGGTTGTAGAGCTGCTTGATTGGTGCGTTACAAGCGAGGAAGTTCATTGGGCGTGGGCCGAATGTAATGATCTTGAGCTTTGACAGACCAACGAGAGCGCGTGCGATTGGCAGGAAGTCGTGGATCATGTCTGCGAGGTCGTCTGCATCGCCGACTGGATATTCTGGAATGTAAGCACCGACATTGCGGAGCTTGAGGTTGTAGCTTGCATTGAGCATTCCGCAGTATGCATCACCACGTCCGTCGAGAAGGTCTTTCTGTGACTCTTCTGCAGCAGCAACGAACATCTTTGGTCCGTCAAAGTGCTTTGCGAGCAGTGTTTCTGAAATTTCCGGTCCAAAGTTACCGAGGTATACACACAGTGCATTGCAGCCAGCTTTCTTGATGTCCTCAAGAGCCTGTACCATGTGGATTTCGCTTTCTACGATACAGATCGGGCATTCATAGATGTCCTTTGCATCATACTTCTTTGCGTATGCGCTGATGAGTGCCTTGCGGCGGTTAACTGAAAGTGATTCTGGGAAACAGTCACGGCTGACTGCAACGATACCCAGTTTTACTTCTGGAACATTAATCATTGTTTTTCTCCTTTAAAGATACCAATAGGGTACATTATTACCAATGTACCCTATCAGTATAACACAGAAAATTAATTTGGGAATAAGAAATTTTATGTAAAAATGTACAGTCTTTTCCGAATTACAGGATGTGCAGGTTGGCTTCGTCAAAAGCAAGGAATGCCTTATCGCCAGATCGCTTGGTATTTCACCTGTGCCCATACAGCAATGTCTGAATATTTTGATAATTCTAATCCTCTAATCGTAAAATATTGTTTGCCGATTAGCGGTTGACTTCATATTATAATATGAAGAAGACGTATGCACAGAGTGAAAGGATTAAGCATTACCGGCATTCTGGCTGGTGTTGCTGCATTTGTAATCATCTTTATTCCTATTCTTTTCCCGGGATCAGTCCAGCTTCTTGGCATTCCTCTCCCTGACCAGGGAAGCAGCCTTTTTGAATCCTGTGCGGTAACTGCATTTTTCTTTATTCTGGCTGGTATTTTCATTTCTGTAAAAGCCGGTGACCTTGATAATTCTGCTGATTTTGTCATGTTCCTCTATTCAGCTGCTTTCTGCATTATAGGAAGGGCGAAAGGATATGAAGCAAGAGGCCTTGCGCCTGGAATAATGATTGTTCTCTGTGATGCAGCAGATTCTGTGGCTTTCTTTTCCGGAGTCAGAATGATTGGCGGTTTTATCAGTCTGGCAAGGGCAGATAAAAAAGGCAGTAGCATTCATAAATACTCTTTTCTTACGTTTTCATTCATTACAATCCGCTATATTTCCGTTGTTTTCGGTCTGAGTGATTTCTGGAATTACACTTTCAATCTTACGGGAAATGTGACACTCTGGATTGTCCTTACTGTTTTTACGGGTATTCTTATCTGGCTTCTTAAGCAGGTCCCCCGCCAGTCTTCTTTGACAATGAGGGCTATTCTGTATGGTTTCTGTATCGGCTTCCTGCCTTTCCTGTGCTATCTGCTCTTCAATTATTTTCAGACTGGCGAAACTGGTAGAGTGTACTGGACTCCTGTTACGGTAATTTCTCTTCTGGCTATTCCTGCAGGTTTTCTGTGTGCCATCCTGCAGAAACTGAATGGTTCTCTTTCCCGCTTTGTCACCAGAGCAATGGCAGGTTGTACTACAATCTCTTTGCTGATGAGTGTTCTTTCGCTGTGGCCTGCTTCCAGTGAAAAAATATCCGTCTTGTTGTTGTTCTGTCCGCTTTTGTATCAAGTAATCTGTGTACAGCTTGAGAAATTCCTGCATCCTGCATTGAATGCGGTTGAACGCAGTCTTGATGCACTTGAAAGAACTGCGTTCAGGTGCAGCGATTCAGACCGTATTCTTGAAGTTGCTTCAGACTGGCTTATGGCTATGCTGAATCCTGCCTTTGTTGCCTTTTACAAGAATTCTGAAAACGAAGATGACCGGGGAACGTGGCTCTGCATCAATATGAAAGATAAAGCGGCGGATACAGTTGTTCTTGAGCATATGCTTGAAGAGCGTCTGAATAAGCCTGATGCAGAAGCGAAACTAATGGTTCACAGAAAGACAGGCTTTTCTGTGCCCATGTATCTGCTTCATGAACCTGCCGGTTATGTGTTTTTGGGTGCCAGGTCAGAAACAGAACCGTTCTCCGGGGCAGAAATCAAACTTCTGACCCCTGTTACAAGAATCCTTATGGAATCCATGATGGTTCTTGATTTACGAAAACAGGCTGACTATGTAAGTGAAATGCAGAATCAGATTGTATTCAGTTTCGCGGATATGATTGAAAGCCGTGACGGTACAACCGGCCAGCATATAAAAAGGACGAGCACCATTGTCTCCCTTCTGGCAAAGAATCTTCGTGAACATAATGTCTACGCAGATAAGCTCATGCCTGTAGATTATGACATGATAGCACTTGCGGCTCCTCTTCATGATATTGGCAAAATCAAAGTTCCGGACAGCATTCTTTCCAAGCCGGGAAAACTGACTCCTGAGGAATTTGAGACGATAAAGACACATCCTGTTGAAGGAGAGAAAATCATCAGCAGGACAATGTCACATATAGAGAATGAGCGATACCTGAAACTGGCCAGGGAGATGGCGCTGTACCACCACGAAAAGTGGGATGGAAAAGGGTACCCGGAAGGACTTGCAGGTGAGAAGATACCGGTAAGTGCACGCATTATGGCAATTGCCGATGTTTTTGACGCACTGTGTTCTTCCCGTTCATACAAGGAAGCGTATTCTGTTTCACAGGCGTTTGCCATTCTGGAAGAATATCGCGGGGCTAATTTTGAACCCTGTCTGGTTGATGCAATGGAAATGCTGAAACCCGAGCTTGAAAAAATTTATGCAGGATCAATGTAGAGATGAAGAACGACATAAAATCACTGATAATCGGTTTCCTCTGTCTTATTGTGCTTGGTACAATGCTCATCCTCTGCAGCAATCAGCCGTATCTCTATACCGGCTTCAGAGTATCGTCTTCAGATTTTGAGGTTGTGGAACTGTTTGATTCCAGCCCGGCATTTTATTCAGGCATTCATCTCGGGGATAAAATTACCCGCATCAACGATATTGATACAGCAGAATTTGCAGATATGTATTATGGCGGGAAAGCATCTGTCTGGTATTCTCAATATCAGACGCTTTTCACGAAGGACAAGGTATACACGCTGACTGTCACTGACGGAAATGTGTATAAGTTCAGAATTCCGGCGACCATGCCATTCTTTACACGGCTCAGACTCCTGTCCATTGACGACAAGGTAGGTTTCAGTGTCGGCGCCGTCTTTATTCTGCTTGGACTGCTGCTCAGCATTTTTTCTGATGAAGAGTATGATAAATCTGCATTCATAAACTTTCTGTATGCTACTGGAATCCTGCTGGCAAATGCGTATTCAGATTCTCGGAATACATTGTTCTATTCCGTTTGTAACCTTCTGCTGTTCCAGCTTTCTTCAGCCGCTCTTGCAAAATCAATGCTGCAGATTGTTGCTTTCTTCTATCGGCTTGCCGGAAGACAAAAACGGTACGATTTCCTGAATCCCATAAGTTTCGTTCCGTATGGACTTACTGTTATCCGCCTGATTGTGGCTGCAATCAATCCGGCGTCCTTTTTTGACGGAGTACTGTTTTATCTGCCGTATGTAAACCTTACGGTCCTGGTATATGGTGTAGTGACGTTCTTCTTCCTTATGCACCTTATTCCACCGCAGTCATCTCTTACCATGAGGTTTTTCCTTGTCGGCATATGTTTCAGTCTCGCTCCTGTAATGACACAGTTTGTTGTCCGTTCATTCAGTTCAAGCGTGTCTGTTGTATCAAGCGGCGAATCACTTATGACATTCCTGCCGCTGCTGTTTATCCCGATAAGTCTTTTCTGCAGTTTCCTTCAGACCAGAAAGAATAAATCTGACGTTATTGTCTCAAAAATCCTGATAGTCGGCTGTTCAACCCTGACACTGCTTGTCCTTATTCTTCTGCCCATCAGGTCATCTGTGTATCGCAGCATACTGGTAGTAGTGGCAGCTTTTGGCAGTTTCCTTATTGAAAAGCCGATTCTGAATTATCTGTATCCTCAGATTGATTATCTGACAGACAGTTTCAGTGATCTTGAAAAACTTCTTTTTGCCTGTGATAACGAACATGATATGTATGCTCTGGTGACTGACTGGCTGTACACAACCATTAATCCCGGCTTTGTCGTGTTTTATGAAATGCCTGACGAGGTGAAGCAGACACCCGGACAGACCTTGTATCAGAAATACAGCAGCCGTGTCCGTGCAGACGCATGTCTGGTTTCACTTATTGCCAGCCGCAAAACATCCAGGGATAAGGCTGAATCGGTAATGATACATGAAAACTGGGGAATATCTGCACCGATATTCAAGGCGCATCGTGTATTCGGATACATGTTTATTGGTGCCCGTAATCAGTATGAAATGTTCTCAAGTACCGAAATTCATCTGCTGCAGCCTGCTTCCCGCATCCTTATGGAAGCTCTCCTGGTTCTCGATCTGAAACAGCAGGTAGAGTACATCAACAACATGCAGAACCGCATTGTCTATAGCTTTGCGGATATGATTGAAAGCCGTGACGGTACCACCGGACAGCATGTAAAGCGCACAAGTCTCGTTGTTGACCTGCTCACCAAGTACCTCAGAAAAAACAATGTCTATACTGATAAGCTTGAACCTGAAGATTATGGCTTGATTTCTCTTGCGGCGCCACTTCACGATATCGGTAAAATCAAGGTTCCTGACAGAATTCTTTCCAAGCCGGGAAAGCTTACGGATGAAGAGTTTGAAATCATCAAGACGCATCCTGTGGTCGGTGAGAAAATCATCAACAAGACAATGTTCAAGATTGAGGATGAGCGTTACCTCAGGATTGCAAGGGAGATGGCCCTTCATCATCATGAGAAATGGAACGGCACAGGCTATCCGATGGGATTGAAAGACGGGCAGATTCCTATAAGCGCACGTATCATGGCTGTAGCTGATGTCTTTGATGCCCTGTGTTCAGCACGTTCGTACAAGAAAGCGTTTACGATCGATGAAGCATTTGCAATCATTGATGAATCAAGCGGATCACATTTTGAGCCAGTCCTTGTAGACGCAATGCACGCTCTGAGAAATGAGCTGACTGAAATTTACGGTAATCAGGATTAGCAACTGACTGTTGAATTCAAAATCTGTTGGTGATATACTGAAGTCCCGTGTGGAGGTTACCCATGACGCGCGGGTTTGATAACGAAAAGTACTGCAAAATCCAATCAGAACACATTAAAGAAAGAATCGCAAAGTTCGGAAATAAGCTTTATCTTGAGTTTGGCGGAAAGCTTTTTGACGATTTTCACGCATCCCGCGTACTCCCTGGATTTGAGCCTGACAGTAAGCTCCGCATGCTCATGCAGCTTGCCGACATGGCAGAAATCATCATCGTAATAAGTGCGGTGGACATCGAGAAAAACAAGGTCCGTGGTGACCTTGGCATTACCTACGATATGGACGTACTCCGCCTGCGGGAGGAGTTTGAGAGCCGCGGCCTTATGGTAAGCGGTGTCGTCATTACCCACTATACGGGTCAGGCATCTGCCGACATTTTCAAGAGCAAACTTGAGAAACTTCACATCAAGGCATATTTCCACTACACGATTGAAGGATATCCGGCAAACGTAAAGGCCATTGTAAGTGACGAAGGCTTTGGCAGAAACGATTATATCGAGACTACCAGACCGCTTGTTGTTGTTACTGCACCGGGACCTGGAAGCGGTAAGATGGCAACCTGCCTTTCGCAGCTGTACCACGACAACAAACGCGGCATTCAGGCGGGTTATGCAAAGTTTGAGACGTTCCCAATCTGGAATCTGCCGCTCAAGCACCCGGTAAACCTTGCGTATGAAGCAGCGACTGCAGACCTTAACGACGTCAACATGATTGACCCGTTCCATCTTGAAGCATACGGTGAGACAACCGTCAACTATAACCGCGATATTGAGATTTTCCCTGTACTGAATGCCATTTTTGAAGGTATTTACGGTGAGAACCCCTACAAGTCACCAACTGACA
>JAZUFS010000119.1:0-6732 GCA_045640805.1 Treponemataceae bacterium | reverse complement strand
ATTGTATCACCTTCAGAATATCCGACAGCTCATCAAAATGCTTTGTCGCATTATCGGTCAGTTCAACAAGTTCCTGCAATGTATTGATTCCGTGCTCTTGAATAAAGCAGAGTGCCTTGGCTGTCTGTTTCAAATTATAACGCTTGGCCCAGCGCTCATAGTTTGCACCTTTGTTCTTTGCAATAATCTTCTGAATATCAAGAACAAGGTTAAAGTCACGTTTCTTATCGGGTCCAGACATTCCGGAATCTTCGCTTCCGCCGGCAAATCGTCTTCGTAAATTTTCTTCTGTATATTCTCTTCCGAGAGTATCCATGCGCAGAAACTTCTTATTTCCCTTCTTGCGAAAAGCAATATTCTTGCCGGTCTTAATCTCATAATCTCTTTCAGAAAGAATACGGAGCAGTTCTGCAAAATCTTCCGGATTCGTTCTGAATATATCATCAATGTCTGCACGCAGTTCATCACGCAGGCTTGCCTTATACAATGGATTACTATATTTTTCTCTCTCTCTGTATGGCCTTGGAGTAATAACCGACAACCCGTGTTCAAGGCAGATAATGTCACTGACCTTTTGCAGTGCTTTTCCTGAGCGAAGGAAGTCTCGCCATTTTCGCTCGCAGTCAAGTGTTGTGGAATTATAGATGATATGATTATGAATATGTGCTCTGTCAACATGTGTTGCAACTATAAAAGCGTGGTTTCCTTTCGTCCACCGCATCGCCGTTTCATACCCGACTGCATTCGCTTCCTCCGGTGTAACCTCGCCGGGTTTGAACGACTGACGAATCTGATATGCTATCACATTGTGCTTATAATCAAATCCCTTAATCTGCAGATATTCCCGCTTCGACAGTAAGAACTCCTGGTCGCAGCTCTTCGGATCACACATATACGAACTTATGAATTTGCCGTTATCGGTCTTGGCGGCATTCTCGGAATAATCAGTTCTGTCTGCCAGACATTGCGCAACAGTTTTACCTTTATTTACATGTAATGCAATTAACCTTGTTGCCGCCATTCACTTACCTCACTGCTTCTCTTGCTTTTCCGATTGTTACTTCCATTGTTCCTTCGCATGTCTTCTCATACTCTTTTTCCGTAATCAGTCCTGCCTGCAAATCCATATAATTTGCTGCAGCCTCAGCATCCTTAATTGCCCTGATTAGCGAATCAGGCTTATCTCGGATTGCCTCAATCCAGGACTGGACGTACGCCTTATGATTGTCGATATGCTCTGGTGTTGCTTCCGCTGAAAGCTCCACTCCCATGAAACAGGAACACATCTCGGCAACCAGTTCTTCATATGCATACTGCTCAGAACCAAAGAAGCCACCCATCGGACGGTTAAGTCTCGTAGGATGGCCGGTACTGTGGCTGAGCTCGTGAAGAGCTGTTGCGTTATAAGCGTATTCACTGTTAAAGGACTGTGGAGTAGGAAGGTGAATCATATCTTCATGCGCAGAGTAGAAAGCCCTGTCCCCACCGTCATTAAAAATCTGAACATGCATGTTCCTTGAAAGAATCGTTACAAGGTCATCAACGGAAACATCGTTGTTCTGCGGAGCCGGGATCTCCGGCATTCCTTCAACATCGTGTGCGTTGAAAACTGCTGTATAACGGGTTGAAAGTTTGAACTCATCTTCCTTTCTGCCGTTGTTCTTGATTTCATATTTGAACTGGTCCCAGGTAAGTGCCTTCTTCTCCTTCAGGTCGTAAGGATACCAGTATTCCACGTATGAAGCCTCTGAACCTTTCTTCAGATGCCA
Source organism: Treponemataceae bacterium (assembly GCA_045640805.1). Classification (GTDB taxonomy): domain Bacteria; phylum Spirochaetota; class Spirochaetia; order Treponematales; family Treponemataceae; genus Treponema_I. The sequence continues at coordinate 4,963 of JAZUFS010000119.1, read as the reverse complement.
CTGTTCGTTAGGATGATACTTATTGTCCTTATCCATTATCTGAACCATCGTAACCCAGCGGGGATCATCATAACCCTTCATCATGGAAACAAGGGAAAGCCAGAATGAATTGCAACCGCGGTAATTCGCTTTTGTGATTCCGTTAAAAGGGGCTCCGCCGCCGGAACCCCTCCACTCCTTCTTCCAGTCCAGACCCTTTTCCTCAAGAACGTGGGCAAAGCCTTCGGCAAGTTCCTCTCGGTATTCATTCTTGTTTTTCGGTCTGCTGCTCATTTTTGTCCTCCATTTCTTCTGTCTTGACCGACGATATAATATCAACATCCCACGCCTCAGAAATCATCTGTAATTCATCCGGTGTCAGTGTATCTTCATCAATGAAAACAATCTCCTTCTTCATCGTTCTGCACCCATATCTTTCTTGGTTGAACCCCAGCTAAGTCTGATTGGTTTATGAAAAAGCGACTGATCCTTTTTCTCTTCCAAATCCTTTAAAACGGAAGTTCGTCCTCCTGCTTCGCCCAGCCTGGCACCCTCCCTTCCGGAGATAATTTCCTCCGCTGATTTTTCGGGTCCGTTGTATACAAAGTTTACTTCCTGCTCTGCATTTCTGTAGGACTGGATTGCTGCCTGTTGAATCTTATCACGCAGGTCTTTATTAAGCGGAAATGCATCGTCTACATAGGACTTGCTGCCATCTTCACCCTCTACCCTGTGATGAGGCATACTAATAAAAAGTCCATTCTTTCCTTCAATTAGATAACTTCCCTTTACAACAAAGATGTTATCAAAAGTAAGATTGACGGCTGCCTTCGCTACGCCGTCTGATTCACGTTCAAATGCTTTTACAGTAATCTTCATAGTGTTTTCCTCCAAACTAAAAGGCTGCCCCGAAGGACAGCCCAATGATAAAAAATCTGTTATATTTATGAATGCACAAACCGAATCAGCAATGCATTCAAGTCTTCCATATTTGCAATCATCCAGGTTGTCCCGAACAAAACCACCAGACATGCAAGTTCAACCGCTCCACATACACCGACGCTCAGCCAGTTTTGCTGGCAAAGAAATACCACAAGGATAATACCTATCAGAAGCATAAACGGTCCGAATACATAGCAGGATATATGCGTAGCAGCTTTTGCGATAAAGCAGGTCAGCCATATAACGGCAATAATAGGTAATGCAATCAGTTTGAACAGGAATTTTACAGCTTTCATCGTTTTCCGCCTCTCTTTTCTATGAAATAAGTCTTTCTTTTACGTTACTGATGTCAGTATAGAAGCCTGTCAAATGATTTGCAAGGATGTCACATTATTGCCGCCAACCTCTCCATTATCTTGTTTGCCATATTCCACAGCTCATCATGCCGCTTTTTTAAGTCTTCGATATCGTACTGATAAATATTACCGGTCTCATTTGCTTTCTTCGCATATTGGTTCAGGTTATTGCTGCAATAGCGAAGAAGACGCACAAGCTCCTTCACGTCCTTCAAGTCGAGATTAACAATATACCCGTCAATTGCCATCTTGCGAATATATGCGCTCATGTTCTTCACCCCGGCTTCATTCATCCTGCGGTGAATCAAATCAATGTCCGACTGCTTCAGCCGCATATGAATATCTCTGTTATATTCTCTCATCAGAGTACACGCTCCTCCCCGTCAGTATAAAGGATTCGAGGTGCTGACACATGCGTGAGCGGAGGTGTTGCTTCTGCCTGCCTCTTGATTTCTTCGACCAGAGATTTCCTTTCAGTATCCTTTTTGATTTCCTCCATACCGCTGACATTTCCTTCCGCACCCTCCGGCAAATTATTGATTATACCGTCAAACGAGTTGTCATTCTGTTCTACCGCATCCTCTACATTCCGCAGATACTCCCGCTGACGTAATGTTTCTTTCTGCTCTGCTTTATCACGAGTATGCTTCCTGACAACAGCAAACTCGGAATCATGACCCAGAGTAACTTCTTCGGTTTGAACCCTTTCCTGCATTCTTTCTTCATCACTCATAAATGCTCCCTTCTCAAATATCAGGACCGTATGTGAAGATACCGGCACCGGTCCTGTCATTTTCCATATCTTCAAGTTCAAGCATCATTTCATACGTACTGAGTTCACTGGCCGCCCAACTCAATTTGGTTTTCGGAGCAGATTTTTCATCTGCCCCGTTCCTTAAGTTTTTGACCGGCAAAACTCTTTCTCTGTCACTTATACCCGCACGCCGTCCATCCATCAATCGTCCTCCTCATTCGAAGCTTCCTTGTCTTCATCAGGAACTACAGCCATCTCAGCATCAGGATCGTCAGATTCCTCCTCCCAACCTTCAACCGCAGTTTCATCAATAGCCGCATCAGTCTTTTTCTTCTTTCCCTTTATCACCTTTGAATAAACAAGGTAACCTATTCCAAGCACGACAATTCCGATAACTCCTAAGATTGCCGATGAACTACTCTTTTCAGGTTCCTCAGTGACTTCAGCGTCATTTGCCAAGTCATTTGCCGATACGTCCTTTCCCTCCTTCTGCAAACGCAGCGCCTCTTCCTCGGCTTCTAACTGAGTCTTCCTCTCATTTATACCGGCCTGCCACTCATCATATGCTGCAACATCCTCTTCCTCCATTGTCGCCAAGATATCAGCCTCATCAACCTGGTTGAGGAAGTGAACGGTTTCAGTGCCGCTGTCATCACGATCAATAATCAGATAATAATATGCGCCGCTCTTTGTCTGCATTGTTATAAACTGCTTTCCCTGACCAAAAGGTAATCCGTAATCGTCAATAAGATTAAGATTGCCGTCAGGAGTAAGAGGACCATAACTTTCCATGCCGGCACTCGCAAGCTGTGACAACAGACTCATAAAAGCCTTAACTTCGTCCATTAATACTTCTTCCGAAACTTCAGGTGACTCAGTCAGGATTTTATTCTCAGTTCCGACTAAAATGTTATTATCAGCCGTTGATGCACCTTTTTCATTTTTCTCTGCATTTTCTTTCGCAACATCACCCGTGTCTTTGGTATTTTTATTGCCTTTGTCATCAATCAACACCAGATTGCCGTCACCATCCAATGTAAACTGCGGTTTTCCGTCTTCTGCGGCATCAACAACAATTGTTCCCGCCGGAACTTTGTCAGGTGCTACGGTTGTACTGTCAATCTGCAGATTCTCTATCGGTGCCGCCATAGCACAAACGGGAACACTCATTCCGAGCATTCCCGCCGCCGATACCACTACTATGATATTCTTAATAAATCTCTTCATCGTTCTTTATATCCTCACTTTCATTTTTGTTTTTTTCGTCCATCGTTTTAAGCTTCTCACCGGTGGACATCTTTATAAGAGCAGCAAGCTGCTCAGGAGACATATTGGCATTGTGTACAAGATTATGAATTGCCACATTTTCAGCCTCCTTATACTTACGCTCAAGCTCTTTTATCTGAGCATCCAGTGCCTCACGCCTTGCCCTTGCAGTAGCGAGGTCTGTCTCAATTTTCTTAATCTTTTCAAAATCAGTCACTTCGTTCCTCCTTCTCTTTCAGGAATACCCCGTGCATCCGCCTTTTTGCATATGATTTCCGCGTTACTCTCATCACCACAGATACGGCTTCTCGCCCTTGTTCTCAAGAAGATATTCATATATTTCTTTCATGTCCTCATCAAGACCCGAACTGTCAATGACGTTTTCAAGTCCGTTGTTTACAAGTGATACGTCCAAAATATAGTAATCATACGGGACCTGAACTGTATAAGTGTAGTAATAAACATCGTAGCCCATCAGATTTCCCTCTTCATCGTAAACAGGAACACCGTAGGAACCGGTTCTTTCTTCCTCCCGGTATCTGGTCTCCGTCCGGGGTGTAACAGTAAGAACATACTGTGAATCATACAAGGTTGATAACGTTCCCTGTACATCACTTCTCGAATAATCCTCATGTTTCACCGTAAGATATGACGCAAGCGCATAAGGATCATGCTCTATTGTATCAAGGTCATAGTTATACTCGTCGTAGCCGGGATATGTTGTAGTGATATTGTTTACCCTCGTCAGAAGTTCTGCTTCCTTTGCTGCGTAATCCGCTTCAGCTCCGTATATGTCTTCGTCTTCCGCAGAATACACTGTCGAGATTATGCTGTCAGATATACCGCCAAAAGTCGAACTAATGGAAGTATATAGAACGATAATTGTGAGCACTACAATAAGGATAATTGCAGCAATCAGTGAGATCAGCGGATGATCCTTGATAAAGTTGCCAACCTTCACTATCATCTTCGTAATGATTCCTGCCGTATCTTCCGTGGCCTTTATTCCTACACGTCCAGCCTCTTTTCCGGCTGACTTCGCGGCTTTTTCAGCCTCCCGCACAGCTCTGGCATATTCCTTTTTCAGCCTTTTCTTCTGCATACGCTTGGATTCCATCCGCACAGTATCGCTGCCTGAAGCACCATTGCTGACCTTTGAGACGCTGCTACTGACCGACATGCCATCACGTACGGTTCCGCTTTCACTGATTCGTTCGGTTCTTAATGCCCCTGACCTTTTAGAAATTGTCTCGCCACGCTCTGACTTAAGCTTGTTACTGTAGCCACGGGCATATTCTGCAATATACTCACCTGCAGAAGTCGCCGTATTCGTCGCTAAGTCAACTGTGCTCTCGTCTGCATCCGCGCCATTCCCATCAAGTCTTTCACATAAATCTGAGCCGTATTCAAGTGACTTTTTGACTTCATCCATTGTCCTTTTTCTATATAACTTCTTTTTCACAGCCTCTGAGGTCTTCGACCTGACAGATAACTTGTCGGATGTAGGACTCCGACTCCCTAAAGTTTCTTTTTCCATTGTCTCTCCTTTTCCCTTGTATTACGTTGCTGAAACCTCATTCAGCTTTGTCGTCATAATTTTATACAGCTCAATATCCGTCGGGAACTTGTCCACAAACGGCAGCGTCACGTTGTCGTAGATGATAAG
>JAZUFS010000118.1:0-11127 GCA_045640805.1 Treponemataceae bacterium | reverse complement strand
GCTGTATCTGAAAAGATGCGCAGCCAGATCCGCGGATTAAACCAGGCAGAAAGAAACATCAACAATGGTGTTTCCTTCATCCAGGCTACAGAAGGATTCCTGCAGGAAACTACAGACATTCTTCAGAGAATCCGTGAACTTTCTGTACAGTCTTCAAACGGTATTTACTCAGATGAAGACCGCATGCAGATTCAGGTAGAAGTATCACAGCTGGTAGCAGAAGTAGACCGCATTGCTTCACAGGCACAGTTCAACGGAATGAACATGCTTACAGGTGGCTTTGCATCAGATTCTGCAACTGGACGCGTACTGCAGTTCCAGATTGGCGCTAACGTAGATCAGTACGTTACAGTGTTCGTTGGTACAATGACCGCTCAGTCACTTGGACTTGTTGGTGCACAGGGAACAGAAGAGGCTATCTCTATTGCTACTCCTGAAACAGCAAACATGACAATTTCAACAATTGATGAAGCACTCAAGAACGTCTCACGTCAGCGTGCAGACCTTGGTGCATACCAGAACCGCTTCGAACTGGCAGCTCAGGGCATCAATGTTGCAGCCGAAAACCTTTCAGACGCAGATTCACAGATCCGCGATACTGATATGGCTAACGAAATTGTTGAGTTTACAAAGAACCAGATTCTCTCACAGTCTGGTGTTGCAATGCTGGCACAGGCAAACGCACAGTCTCAGAACGTACTGAGTCTGATCAGCTAAACTGACGACATTTTCCGTTAAAGAGATCACTGGATGTAATCTTTTTACGGGAACTGGAGACATACAGGAAGGGGTGCGCCCCCCTTCTCTGTTTTTCTCCTTGTATTTGTATATCTGGCATTTTGTAATGTCCAAGGAGGGCATCCGATGGCACCATCACAGGCAATCGGGCAAAATAAGGCCATGGAAGGTCTTAAGCCGTATTCAGACATACCTAAGAAACTCACTCAAGACGCAGTAAAAGCGCCGGCACAACCTGTCGCTCCGAATTCTGAAATGAGCGATTGCGTTCAGGATATCATCAAAGAAAAGCAGCGAATACAGAACACAGTCGACCAGTTACAGAACCTCTCAGACTTTCTTGACCGCAAGGTTAAATTCAATGTAAATGAAGAATTAGACCGTGTAGTTATTAAGGTCATTGACCCTTCTACCGATAAAGTAATTAAGGAGATTCCGTCGGCAGAAGTTCAGGAGATGCAGATTCGGATAAAGGATGCCTTAGGCTTTTTATTCGACGAAAAAATCTGATTTCTGTACTGCGGTATAACTGCACATGGCTGATATCAGTATACCTGGCGTAACAGACAAATACGGTACAACAGAATTAATCCAGCAACTCATGGAAGTAGAACGCGTCCCTTTGACACGTGAACAGGAACGTCTGGATGAATATAAAGATCAGCAGGCCGCATGGCGTGCAGTAAACACTCAAATGAGTGCCGTACGCGAAAACGTGCGCGCACTCTACTCTTTTGACAATCCTTTCAGCTCAAAAATCTCCGAGTCAACAGATGAATTTGCAATTACAGCAAATCCTGACCGTGACGCCGCTGTCGGCTCATTTAAAATTGACGTCAACGCAATCGCTACGACAGACCGTTTCCTTTCAGACTCTATCAGCAAGGAATATGAAGTTCCGGCAGGTACGTATTCTTATTCAGTTGCTGACAAGACAATTTCATTTAACTGGAAAGGCGGCACTTTAACAGATTATGTCACCGCACTTAATAAACGCGGCGGTACTTCACTCAAAGCTTCTCTTATCGGAGTTTCTTCCACAGAAACATCTCTTCTCATTGAATCACTGAAAACCGGTGCTGAAAATAAACTTGTGTTCCAGGATGCCGCTCTTGATCTGGCATTGAACACGGGAATGCTTACAACCGGAAAAGATACAGAAGCTGATCTCGTTACGGATTATTCCTCTCTTTCAAGAACCGGCACGCTGGCAATGAACTCAGTTTCCGTCGAAGACACCTACATAAAAGTGCCTTCCCAGAACGGCTTTGAAATTCCGTTACCATCTTCTGTCACAAACGGCACCGACAGTTTTTCAGTGTCATTTACCATGTCGATGCATGACAATCCTCAGACAGCAGCTGTCGGACAGTCAGGAGCAGATGCGCCTGTTCTTCCTGATCCGTCACTCATTTCTTACAAGGGAATCGTTATTTTCAACGAACAGTCTGAAATTGGTACAATCGCAAAGGCACCGGAACCGGTTCAGGTAAATGACAATTCAGTTGTTTACATCAAGACTGAATCAGGAGAACGTCCTCTTGAAGCACTGAACGCTGACGGAAGTGAAAAGACATACGTTCTTAATTCAGAAGATTTTCCTGGTCTGAAAAGCATTATCATCAAGAACAATAACACAGACAAGACAATCACGCTTTCAAAGCCTGTTGCTTCAGTCACATATGGTACAGACGGACTTGTTCCAGCCCACGCAATCTCAACTGCAGGTGATGCCGAAATCAAATATGAAGGCATTACGATGTACCGTTCTTCAAACGAGATTGATGACATTGTACCTAATGTCACGCTCAATCTTTCACAGCCGACAGAAAAAACTGCCACAATAAAAATCAACCCGGACACAGAATCTGCAAAAGACGCAATCATTAACCTTGTAGGTAATTACAACCGGTTGATTGCCGACATAAATATCCTTACATCAAACAAGGCCGAAATCATTACCGAGCTTGATTACCTGACAGATGATGAAGTCGAGACAGAAGAAGCCAGACTCGGAATGTTCATGGCAGATTCAAGCCTTACCCAGAGTAAGTCATCTCTGCAGCGTATTCTTCAGAACTCCTACCCTATTCCGGATTCTGCAATCACCATGCTGTCACAGATTGGCGTGTCAACAAGTGCGAGCAGCGCAACTTCAGGCTATAATCAGTCACGTCTTCGCGGATATCTTGAAATTGACGAGAAACTCCTTGACGAAAAGCTCAAAAACAACATTGATGACATCAAGAAACTGTTCGGTTACGATTCTGACGGTGACCTTATCGTTGATACCGGCATTGCATACCTGATGGAAAACAATATCAAGGCGTATACAGAAACAGGCGGTATCATTTCATCGAAGATAAGTTCACTTGATACAAAAATATCATCAAGTGAATCTAAGATTGCAACGCTTGAAGAAAAACTTGATGACAAGGAAGCACAATACAAGCGTCAGTATGGTACAATGGAAGGTACGTTGAGTTCACTTGAATCTCAGGCTTCTACCATTGAAAATTTTTCAAATCAACAGAATAATAATAGATGAGGTATTGATATATGAAACTGCTGCTTAACGGACATGAATTAGGATTTACTCTTGAAGATGAAAAAACCGTAGGTGACATTCTCCGCTCACTTGAGGTTGAATGCGAGAAAAACAATGCGACCATTGTCCGGATTGCCATAAATGGTTCTGATGTTGCAGCAGATAAAATAGATGACCTTAACTCACTTCTGATTGATGATACTGAAAAAGCAGAGGTTACAACCGTCAGTTCTGATGACATCCTTCAGTCAATGAAAGACCTTGTTCCTGAAGTTGAGAAAATTGCTTCAAATCTTGAGCAGCTTCCAGTCATCCTTCAGGGAGGTGACATGAGCAAAGCCGGCGCTGTCATAAAGTCTTTCACCGACTGCTTTGACATCATGTGCCACCTTGCAACATTAACCGCATTATTCCCTTCCGTATATGGTTCCAAGAAGATTGATGACATGTCTATTTCAGACTTCATCAAATCATTCTCACCTATTCTTACTGATTTCGAAAACGCATTCTCATCATCAGATACAGTCCTGACCGGTGATCTTGCGGAATACGAACTTAAGCCACGTCTTGAAAGCTATATTTCAGCTGTAAGGAGTTTCTGATATGTACATGTATTTACTTGCAGGAAGTCCACTTGAGGCAAGACAGGACAAGACAATTTATCTTTCAATCTTCATTGCTGCTGGCATTGCACTTGTCCTTTTTATTGGAAGAAAAATCCTCAGTTTCTTTAAGAGCGATGAAAACAGAGCCGTCCGAGAGGCAAAGAAAATAACAAATGCCTCAATCGTCAATAAAGTAACTAAAATATATGACCTTAAAGAAAAGGAACATGATTTCCTTTTAGAGTTATCAAAAAAAGAAAAAATTCCAAACATGGAATATCTTTTTCACTCGGAAGAAAACTCAAATACGTTCTTTAACAATGTCCTCATCTCCATTAAAAACGACATGACTCTTTCTGATGACCAGATGCAGGAAAAGATTTCTGTACTTTTCACAACACGTCAGAAGATTGATAACGGAAGAAAGCTTCTTGCAAACCTTTCAAGTACGACAGCCTTCCCTACCGGCCAGCGTCTTCAGTACTATGCAGACAATAACGAACAGTATTCCGTAACGGTTCTTGATAATACAAAAGAGGGACTTATCGTTTCTGTCCCGCGTAATGCATTTAACCAGCAGGTAAGACCACAGGAATTAAGCAGGATAAAGATTCTGTACCAGACACGTACCGGCATTGCATATGAAGCACTTTGCCGTGTCATCCGCTACCAGAATACTACCGGCGCCGGAGAAATGGTCGTAACTCACTGTAATTCACTGCAGAGTTATCAGCGCAGACAGTTCAAAAGAATTGATCTCAATGCAAACTGTTCCTTCTCTGCAGTCAAGGTCATTACTGCCGCAAACGGAAAAGATGGCAAAATACAGTATCAGCCGATGGAAAAGAAATACAAAGGCCAGATTGTTGAGCTTTCTGCAGGCGGATGCAGTCTTCAGACCACAATGGCCATTAAAGAGAAACAATACATCCATATAACAATGTCAATTGATGAAAAATCATATGACCAGGTTATCGGATTGATTATCAATACCTCTGCGATGCCGGACAACGGTCAGTATCAGTTACATATTGTATTTGTCCGCATATCAAAGAGAACCAGAAATAAGATTTTCTCACGCGTTTATCAGAACCGCGGATAGTTTTTTGGTTGACTGTTTACCTATTTTACTGTATCGTAATAATCTATGAGGATTATTGCGCTCAAGAACATTACCCGGGATGAAAACTTCATCTATTACCGAAGAAATTTCGATTCGGTATTGGAAATTGAACTTGGTAAGAAAGTTATTGAATCACCAATAAAGTTCCTCATTGAAACCACCCCTTTAGGTACAAAGGAGATTTCAATTTTTGGATTGGAATCAATTGACTATCCTTTACTGCCATTAAAAAAAGCAATAATTGAATACATCTCTCAAAAAGATTCCGAAGGAAAACTACCCTGATTACGCTTCATACTTCATCCGCTGAGGAAACAATTGACCTTGGCTTTATTCTTGGAAAACATCTTGTTCCAGGTACTATTATTGCCATGCAGGGAACGCTTGCAGCCGGTAAAACTACAATCACTAAAGGAATTGCACGGGCACTCGATATTGATGATACCGTTACCAGTCCTACATTCTGCCTTATAAGTGAATATGAAGGCAAAATGCCGCTGTATCATATGGACGTGTATCGTCTTGATTCTGTAGAAGATTTCATCAATCTGGGTACAGAAGATATGCTGTATGGTAAAGGTGTCACCATTATTGAATGGAGCGAAAAGATAATGAGTGAACTTCCACGAGAGACCATCATTCTGTATCTTGAAGCTCAGGATGACGGCTCACGGATTATCACAATTACTAACTTTGATAATCAGGAATTTATAAAAGCCGCAGCAAAATACATATCATAATAATTTTCAGAGGAATATATGAAAGCACTCGCCATTGACAGTTCAGCTACCTGCATTATTTTTCAGGCAAAAAACGAAGATAAGTCAGCAAAACTTTCTCTTGATATCGGCATGCATCAATCAGAGCAGATGCTTCCAAGCATTCAGAGAGTTCTGGAGTACGTTGACCTGAAACCCGAAGAACTGGAATTCTGTACATTATGTCAGGGGCCAGGTTCATTCACAGGATTGCGCCTTTCATATTCTGCCTTAAAGGCGTTTACACTTTCATTCAATACTCCGCTGTATGCAATTCCAACTCTGGAAGCAGCAGCTCTTCCGTTCCATACGTTTCCGGGAGCTGTTGTGTCTGTACTCGATGCCAAGAAGCACCGCTATTACGCATCAATTTATCGCAACGGAAAAGAAAACTTACCGGCAGTAGATGCTGAGCTTGAAGAAATTCTCAAGGCGCTTGATCCTGAAGAGCGTATTCTTGCCGTTGGAACAGGGGCGGAGCTTTTTGCAGAATGTGCACGGACAGCTGCTCCACAATACAATATTGTCACGTATGCACCGCTCAATGCAGATTGTACAGACCAGCTTCTTTTCTTAGCGCAGAAAAAGTTTATGGCAAAAGAAAAGCCCCTCGAAGAATACGAAGGGCCTGTCTACATCCGCCCGTCAGAGGCAGAAGAAAAACTGAACAATCAGTAATTTTATTTTTTAAGATTGATTGATGAAAGTGCTGTAAGTGAAGCAGAACTTGCAACTGCAGCTGCTTTGTTTTCAGACTGTATTGCCTGGAATACTTCGTGCCTGAAGACTTTTACATCCTTTGGAGCATCAACTCCGATTTTTACCTGATCCCCTCTTACTTCAATAATAGTGAGGGTAATGTTTTCACCAATACAAATTTTTTCATTTGTCTTTCTTGAAAGTATAAGCATTGTTCCCTCCTTTATTGTTTTTTAGATTCAGCAAGAATGTCGTGCTTTGTACTCCAGCGGGAATCTCCGAGAACTACCTGTTTTGCAACACCAGTCTTTCTGTTTATGATGAGCGGTCCCTGAAGATTCGCAGTTACAGGACCATTATCTGCAGGAAGTGTTACGACAACCATAACCATAACATCGGCCGGACTGTCAATTCCAATTGATTTCAGATTCTCATCATCAACGTCGATTTCATAATCGCGCTTGAACAGGAATGGATCAATTACGAGGAATGAAAGCGTCTTTTCCTGCTCTGAACGAAGAAGCATGAACGGTTCATATTCTGAACTTTCAAGAATGAAACATGTATAATCTTCAAATCCGAAAAGTCCTTCTGGTATCGTAATTTTCTGTACTATCTTATTTTCCATGATATTGCCTCACTAATAGTCCTTTTACTTCATGTAGTTCAACATTGAACTCTGATACATTTTTCCAGCCTGTGACAGGGAAGCCTGCTGTACATATTCAAGCATCTTCATGTCTGTTATGGCTTTTGTGAAATCAAGGTCTCCTTCTCTTGAAATCATTGAAGTAACATTAAGTTCATTTGTCTGAGCACGTGCAATACTGTTCTGTGCACGTTCATACTGAGAACCTGTTTCAGCAAGACGTGTTACCAGAGTATCAAGTCCGCCATCAATTGAATTCAGAACCTGTGAACCGATTGATTCAATATCTCCCTGCAGCATTGCATCGCGGAGAGCAATGACTGAATCGAACAAGGAGCCACCTGAAACACGTGTTGAAGCATTCAGGTTGTATGGCGGACGCTGGCTGTTGTCATTGATGACGCCAAGGTCTGTAAATACTGTTCCTGTAATATCGTCGAGCCACAGCTGATGTGCATCTGTAGTTGCAATGTTCAGGCCGTTTGTAACCGGGTCGATTGAAGCTTTTACGGCGACACCAGAGTTGTTGATCTTAGAAATTACTGAATAAACGTTATCTCCAGCGTTAAGCTTAATTTCCTGGCCATCAATTGAAATGATACTGTTTTCCTTTACCTGGAAAGAAGTTGCATCACGCTGTGTATACAGAATCTGGTTTTCTGCCCAGAAGATTCTGTTTCCGGTCTGATTGATGTCCATGTATGTCTGTTCATCAATTTCATATTTGTTGTTATTGATTGAACCGTTGAACTTAACATTTGTAATAAGTGCATTTGAGGCACCTTTTACCAGACCTGTCTCAACTTCATAAGCTGCCTTGTTTGTGCTTGTTCCACCGAACAGTGAAGTTCCATCAGGTCCGAGAGCGTTTGCATTTTCTACAAGTTCTTTCAGGAGTTCATTAACTTCAACTGCCATGTTTGAAAGATCTTCTTTTGTGTAGATGCCGTTTGCACCCTGGACTGCAAGTTCGCGGACACGCTGCATGATATCAACAGACTGGTTCATGTAGCCTTCTGCAACGGTCAGTTTTTCTGAAAGAGCCATGCTGTTCTTCTCAAACTGATTTACGCGTGCAGCATATGACTGATAGCGTACCAGATGTCCGGCAGCGATTGGATCATCACGAAGATTTGTGATTCTTGTCTGGGATGAAAGCTGATTGTTAGCTTTATTAAGGAGATATTCCTGCCTTCTGAGGTTAGCCTGAATGTCTCCGTTTGTCATTGCTGAACTGATTCTTCTCATAATTTACTTCCTTTCCCCTCAAACTAATCCAAGTACTGTATCAAGAAGTTCACCCATTACGGATACAAGCTTTGCAGCAATGTTGTATCCCTGCTGGAACTTGATGATATCAGCAAGCTCTTCATCAATATTTACTCCTGAAACAGAATCACGGAGTGAACGAAGGTCATCCATGATGGCAACCTGGTTCTCGTAATTCAGTTCAGCCTGTTCACCTTTCAAGCCAACGTTTGTGACGCTGTCTGCAAAGTAGTCGTCAAATGTCTTTGACTCACCTACCATAATTTCGCTGTTTCTGAGTGCGGCAATTGCAACTGCAGCTGAGTTATCACCTATTTCTACGCGTCCGTCAGCACCACGTGTTGCAGCAGCTACTGAAAGAACATCATTCTTGATTGCGGTATTTACTGCCATGTAACCAGCAGGGTTCATAACCGGTGATACTGTGTACTGTGCGTTTGCAAGTTTATCAATTGCGTTTGTCGTTGCGAAATCAAATGCACCATCTGCACCGCTTTCCTTAAGGATTCCTGAGTATCCTGTCAGGAAGAAACCTGAATCTTCAACATGGCGGATAACGAAATCAGGGTTTTCTTCTGCTGCAGCAGCAACTCCCTTAAGAACGAGATTGTTGTTTCTGTCGAGATAAGCCTTGACCTCACCTTCTGAATCGTTGATTCTGTTGATTACGGTCTCTACTGTATCAGCTGCGTAGTAATCGATATTGATATTTCCGTTCTTACCTGCAATGGTAATTGTTCCTTCAAGACCAATCTGCTGCTGTGGATTAAGCTCATGAGTACCTGTCAGTCTGAAGATGTATGAAGAATCTTCAACACCGTCACCGTCGCGGTCATAATTTCCAAGTGCATTGTTTACAAACGGCTGCTCTGTGAAGAAATCAAGTCCGGTAACATTATTTGCACCCACACCGTTGCGATGGATATCGTTTACAAGGTCCATGAAGTTCATTGCCATGGTATTCAGGCTCTGCAGTTCATTACGTACATCAATGTCACGCAGTTCTATCAAAGCACCAAGAGTACCACCAGTTACCTGCACCTTGTCGCCTGTGTCTGACCAGACAACTTTTGTATAGCCGTTATTGTCAAGCATAGGTTCTACCGTGAAGCTTCTTGCCTGAGCACCCTGTACCAGCACCTGGCCGTTGAGGTGAACCATAAACTCATCAGGATCACGATTGTCACGTGTAATATTTGCAAGGGCAGAAAGTTTTTCAACGTAAAGATCGCGCTTGTCGTACAGGTCATTCGGATTATCACCCATTGCCTCAGAACGTACGATTTCACTGTTCAGTGCTGCAATCCGTGTTGCATAGTCGTTGATCTGCTTTACGGTTGATTCAATATCGCCATTGAGCAGCGTTCCGATTCCTGAAAGTCCTGTATACTGCTGCTTGATTGATTCAGCGAGTGTTTCTCCGCGTGTTACAACTGCCTGACGGGCTGCCTTTGTCTCAGGATAGAGTGAAAGCTCTTCCCATGATTCCCAGAACTTGTCCATGTTCGTGCGGACTGAAATATCATCCGGTTCGTTGTAGATATCCTCAATCATGCTGTAATACTTTTCACGGGTACTCCAGTAGGACTCAAGATTTGCCTGTTCAACGATGCGGGAATCAACAAGCTCGTCACGTACACGGCTTACACTCTCGACATCTACGCCCTGTCCAATCTGTCCGGCAGTTCCTGCACGGCTCAGATCAGGTCTGTAAAGCGGATCATAAGCGCGGAGTTCAACACGCTGACGTGAATAACCTTCAGTATCAGCATTTGTAATATTATGACCTGCAGTACTGATAGCCAGATTTGATGCCATCAGTCCGCGTTTTCCCATTTCTATTCCAGCGAATGTACTTGCCATACTCTTTCTCCTCAGGACAATGTATCCAGAAGCAGTGCTTCCGGAGCTGTACGGACGACCTTTCCAGTAGCTGAATACAAAGTATTGCGGCGCTTTGGAACGACATTATCAAAAATTCCCTGTATGAAACTGCGTGTCACAGAGATGTATTTGTTAAGGGAATCATTTTCTACACGAGAAGCAGCCAGCTTCTGATGAACTGAATGATACAGAGGGTTTCCAAGGAGCACATCCTTTCCATCGGCAGCCTTTTTAGCTTCTTCGTACGCTTCTTCACGACGTGCTTCAAGCTCAGTAAACTGACCGGAGAGAATGTTCAAAGTCTGAACATGAACCTCAAGTTTTTCCCAGTTCCGTTCAGTAACATCACGTCTTACTTTCTTCTGCTCAGTTAAAATCAGGTCAAGCTGATTACGCTCCTGTTCAAGAATACCATTCAAAATTTCCAAATATTCCATGTTTGAAACCTCTTCACTTGACTATCGGTATATAGAAAAAAATGTTAACAAAATTCGTTATTTTTCGGAAAAAAAGTGCCTCTGAAAGCGTATAAATAACAGAGAAACAAATTTTGGAGGGAAAATGAAAAATAAAAAGATTTATTACTGGATTTGTAGTGTTTTTTTCTTAGTTTTTACCGGTATTTCAAGTGTTTTTGGATGGGGTGTAACAGAACCAGTACCTGATTCCTTTAATCCGAATTATCCGCCGTATCTGCAGCCGGGAAGTTCGTCTTCTTCCGGAGATACTTCTTCTGATGACACATCGGCAGAAGAAAGTTCATCATCATGGAAAGAATCTTCAGGAAATACTGAACACCGAAAGCAGAACAACGGCAGTTCGTCTGGCAGCAGTTCGTCTGGCAGCAGTTCGTC
>JAZUFS010000117.1:0-3780 GCA_045640805.1 Treponemataceae bacterium | reverse complement strand
TATGCACGTCATAACGGCTACGACACGCTGATTGTCGATACTGCAGGACGTCTGCAGATTGACGATGGCATGATGAAGGAAATCAGTGACATCAAGGATGCCGTAAAGCCTGATGAACTGATTCTCGTCGCTGACTCAATGACCGGTCAGAACGCGGTCGACATTGCCAAGACTTTCGATGAGGCGCTCGGCCTTACCGGCGTCATCCTGACAAAGTTTGACTCTGACGCCCGTGGTGGTGCCGCAATCTCATTGAAATCAATTACCGGAAAACCAATCCTGTTCATTGGTACCGGGGAGAAAATAGAAGACTTTGAGCCGTTCCATCCGGAGCGCATTGCAAGCCGCATTCTCGGCATGGGCGATATCGTCTCTCTCGTTGAGAAAGCCCAGGAAACCATCGACATGGAAGAAGCCGAGAAGCTTCAGAAGAAGATGGCCAGCAACGAGTTCACCCTGCAGGATATGCTTGACCAGCTGCAGCGCGTAAAAAAGATGGGACCAATGCAGTCACTCATTGAAATGATGCCGGGACTTGCCGGTCAGGTCAGTGAAGATGACATTGACACAGAAGGTCTTAAGGTACAGGAAGCAATCATCCTTTCAATGACAAAGAAAGAGCGTGCAAACCACCTGATTATAGGACCGAGCCGCCGTAAGCGCATCGCAAAGGGAAGCGGCACGTGCGTTGCAGACGTCAACCGCCTGATCAAGCAGTTCGAGAAGACGCGCCTTGCCATGAAGAAGATGAGCCGCAATAAGGGCATGCAGAACCGTCTCATGCAGCAGATGGGCGGCAACATGGGCGGATTCGGCGGCGGCTTCCCGGGCATGTAAATTACTGCCACCTCCAGAACTTGTTTGACAATACAGGTCACTAAGCGTACAATCTAGAGTAGAATTAGAGATTCTGGAGGAAAATTCATGAAACGCAGAGTAGTTTGTGTTGTCTTTGCCCTCATAGCTTTTGTGGCATTTGCATTTACTGAGGATGTATCATTCTCACTTACAACTGATGCAGCGTATTATCCGCTTTCTACGCCAATTCCAGCTGCAGCAGGAAACCGGTTTGCCCCGATTACCGGCCCATACGATGGCGTTGAGGCCCGCACTACGGGAAAACTGACCTACACAATTCCGGTTCCTTTTGGCGACGGCGCGCTTGTCCGTGGTAACACACTCAGCTTGAACGCATCTCTTGAACTGACCCCTATTTCCGTAAAACCTGGCGTTTCGTTCTCACTTACACCGATTGCCTTCCTTGTATTCTCAGGTGGTGCTGACGTCGGTTCCGGATGGAAACTTACAGACGGTCTGTTTCCGTTGGGCAGTTATGATGCAGCTGCCCACACTTATGTAAATGACGGAAGCTTCAGTGGTATATGGTATGACTTCTGGGCAGAAGGCATGTTCCAGTTTGATCTTGCCGCAATCGTTCCTGGTGACTGGAACCACATTGTCACGCAGGATACATTCCGGGTTTCTTATGCCGGCAGACCAGAAAAGGCTGACGGAGAGCCATGGAAGTGGCAGGCAACCACAGAAAGCGTAAACGGCTGGTTCTGGAATGCAACGTTAATCTTTGCATACCAGATGCCGCTTGTTTTGAATACTGTAGGTATTCAGACAGAGATTTCCGGTCGTTTCCAGGATGACCTGTCTGCCTATGCCAACTACAAGAGTGATATGACCCTGTATGCAGTCAATCCGGTTGCAATCTTTAAGTTCAGTGACAACGACAGTCTGACAACGCAGTTCAGTTTTGCTTCCAGACGTGGCTATTCAACAATAAAGGATCCTGATACCCAGACAGACCTTGACATGACGACAACCGGTCTGGAGTGGTATTTCAAGAGGATTGCCTTCAGCTGGAAACACACGTTCTAACGGCATTTATTTCCTTGTTGTCTACAGCCGGCGGAAAGTATATCCAGCCGGCTGTTTCTATTGACCACACTTTTCCAATTTTGTATAATTATTCTCAAATAATTGTATAGTTTTGCATAATTATGCAGAGCGTATGCATGCTGCGGATATAAACGCATCCGCGGGTGAGGTTATCATGGCAGATTATTCAGAAGCATCTTTTATCGATAAACTCTCTGGGCTTGCCCAGTTCAATGACGCAATTTCCCCAGACCTGTACCAGAAGCTCGACGTTCGCCGGGGCCTTCGCTATCAGGATGGACGCGGTGTTCTCGTCGGTCTTACCAAGATTGGTGATGTTGTCGGTTACGAAATGGTCGACGGCGTAAAGACTGCCATCCCCGGACGCCTTATGTACCGCGGCTACAACATTGAAGACCTTATCAAGGATGCAGAAGCCCATGACGAGTTCGGTTTTGAGCAGACCGTCTATCTGCTGCTGTTCGGTGAACTGCCGACCCATGACCAGCTCGAGGAGTTCAAGTTCTTCCTGGGTTCACGCCGCACACTGCCGGAAAACTTCATGGAAGACATGATCATGAAAGCCCCGTCTTCAGACATCATGAACAAGCTTGCACGTGGTGTCCTTTCAAGTTATTCCTACGACAAGGATCCTGAAAACAGAAGCGTCGTGAACAACATGAGGCAGTGCATTGAGCTGATTGCCCGTTTCCCGACGCTTGTTGCATACGCATATCAGGCAAAACGTCGGTTCTACGACATGAAGAGTATGTACGTCCACCTGCCGAAACCGGAGCTTTCAACGGCAGAGAACCTGCTGCGCCTTATCCGCTCAAACAAGAAGTACACGAAGAGTGAAGCTGATATCCTTGACCTGTGCCTTATCCTGCATGCTGAACATGGTGGTGGTAACAACTCAAGTTTCAGCATCCACGTAATTTCATCTGCTGACACAGATACATACTCAGCAGTTGGTGCGGCTGTCGGTTCCCTTAAGGGAAGACGCCATGGTGGTGCGAACATTCAGGTCATGGAAATGATGGATGACATCAAGGAACATGTTTCAGACTGGACGAATGAGACTGAGGTCAAAGAATACCTGAGAAAGATCCTCCGCAAAGAGGCTTTCGACCACACCGGACTCATCTACGGTCAGGGACATGCAATCTACACGATATCAGACCCGCGTGCACGGCTCATCCGCGACAAGGCTGCAGCCCTTGCAAAGGAAAAGGGACGCGAGGAAGAGTTCGCGCTGTTCCGCCTTATTGAAAAACTTGCACCTGTTGTCTTCCGCGAAGAGAAGGGCGAAGAAAAGCACATCTGCTCAAACGTCGACTTCTATTCAGGCTTTGTCTACTCAATGCTCAACATTCCGCGCGAACTCTACACGCCGATTTTCGCCATTGCCCGTATTGCCGGCTGGTCTGCACACCGCATCGAGGAAATCGTTTCCGGCGGCCGCATCTACCGTCCTGCTTACAAGAACGTCCTGCAGGAGCGCAAGTTCGTCCCGATTGAGGAACGTGGCTGATGGCGCGTCTTGAGCGTCTTGATAAAGTTCTCGCAAAACACGGCTTCGGCACAAGGCGGGATGTGAAGCGTCTCGTTCATGCCGGTGAAGTTACCGTCAACGGCGAAGTCTGCCGCGTGCAGGATATGCATATCGACATTGACAGCGCGACCGTCTGCGTTTCAGGAGAAGCCGTCCCCCTGCAGTCATCTCTGTACATCATGATGAACAAATGCGCCGGCGTCGTATCCGCGGCAAAAGACGGCCTTCACCAGACTGTTTTCGATTTGCTGGACGATTCAGTACGCCACAGCTTTCTTGACGGCAGCCTGCATCTTGTAGGCCGGCTTGACCTTGATACAGAGGGACTGCTGCTCTTT
>JAZUFS010000116.1:0-2765 GCA_045640805.1 Treponemataceae bacterium | reverse complement strand
ATCTTCGTCAGGATATTCGCCATTTTACGCAGATGGGACAGCAGTTCTTCTGCCTGTCTGTCAGTGAAGACTTCATCATTGAGTCTTGTTGCCAGGGCAATAAGTGCGCGTCCCATAGATGCTGTTATGGCAGTATTTCCTGTCACGAAATAGAAATCGAGCAGGTATTTCTCAATGTTCTCAATCGGAATGGAGTTGAACGGAACCGGGTCATCGGAAAGCCCCGTGTAATCCGGATTGAACAGATGCAGCATGCTGATGTAGCTGTAATTACATATGTCATACAGCTGGAACAGTGACAGTATTGTCCGTTCAATCTGCGGGAAAAATCCTGAACTCATTTCCTTGATAAGTATTTCCAGGTCACGTTTCTGGTTATCTATTACTTTCTGCGGGTTCTCTGCCGTGAAGAATTCTTCTTTTCTGCTCTGATACGAAAGCCTGCCTTTCTTTTCAAGCAGCTGGTCTGAAAAACCTGTTTCGATCAGAAGGTCACGATAGTAGTTTGCAATTTTCTTGTTGTCACTGCAGATGGTTTCTGAAAGCAATGTGGCTATGGGTTTTGAATGCATGTGCATCTGCCTGAATGCTTCTGCCAGATTTGGCATGGCAGTTCTGTTCCTGTAGATGTTCGGAGTATTCTGCTTGAGTTCCTGTTCTATCTTTCTGATTTCTGCACGCTGATGGCCTTCTGGTTTTGATGAGAGAAAAAGAGAACCGAAAAAATCTATCAGCGATGAGAGTAAACCCATAGTACTTCCATTTTAATTTGATATGGTGGATTTGACAATAAGCTCGTTGTAAATTTGCTTATATTCAGCAAGTGTGGAGCATTGAACTACTTTTGGCCTGAGTGCCGCCGCTCCCGTAATGCCTTTCGTGTAGCAGCAGAATCGTTTGCGCATTTCACGGCACGCGGCAGTTTCGCCAATATCAGCAATCAAGAGTTCAAGCTCATGCATTCCCGTCTTGAGCCGCGTTTCTGCCGGAACCGGACTGAATGAGCCCGTCGTCAGAAGGTCGTGCGTCTCCGTGAAAATGAACGGATTTCCCATTGCACCGCGTGCGAACATGACGCCGTCGCAACCCGTCTCAAGAATCATGCGGCGTGCATCATCGGCGCTGAACAGATCGCCGGAACCGAACACGGGAACCCGTCCGTCTGCAAGTTTTACCAGTTCGGCAAGCAGTTTCCAGTCAGATTTTCCCTCGTAACCCTGTGCGCGTGTCCGGGGATGCAGTGTAATTGCAGCCACACCGGCATCAAATGCGGCAAGGGCGGCTTCTTTCCAGGAGATGTGTTCGGCATCCCATCCTGAGCGGATTTTGACGGTGACCGGAACGTCGCCGGCTGCTTTCACGGCGGCACTAACGACGGCGTACAGTGCCGCGGGATTATGGGTCAGCGCGGAACCTGCTCCGCCTTTCACGATTTTCGGTACGGGGCAGCCTGCGTTTATGTCAATGACTTCGGGATGAACGCGGTCAAGAGTAATTGCCACCGCGGCACTCATTGACTCGGGAGAACCGCCGAACAGCTGCACGGCAAACGGGACTTCACCGTCTGCGCGGCGCATCAGGTTTTCAGTTTTGCCTGAACCGCGGTACAGTGCCTCGGCTGAAACCATCTCCGTGTAGGTGAACGCCGCGCCGCATGAACGGCAGATGCTCCTGAACGCGGCGTCTGAGTAACCGGCGACAGGTGCCAGGAAAACGTTGCCCGCAATTGACACGTTCCCTATGGAGACAGGGTGGAAAAGAGGATTATCTGACATGATGGTATCTTATTCCGGCAGACGGAAGAACCGGCAACTGTTTTTCCAGAGCTGATCTGACAGTTCTTCAATATCCATATCAAGCAGGTCTGCCAGGAAGTACGCTGTAGAAGGTACATATGCCGGCATGTTACGCTGTCCGCGGTACTGTGCCGGGACCATGAACGGGCTTTCAGACTCAATCAGGATGCGGTCGACAGGTACGTTCAGTACGGTCTCGTGCAGGTTGCGTGCATTTCTGTAGGTAAGGTTTCCGGCGAAAGAGAAATACAGGTTCAGTTCTTCTGCTTT
Source organism: Treponemataceae bacterium (assembly GCA_045640805.1). GTDB lineage: Bacteria > Spirochaetota > Spirochaetia > Treponematales > Treponemataceae > Treponema_I. Next base: position 699 of record JAZUFS010000116.1, on the reverse strand, counting down.
GCGCGCATATTCTGCGTTCTCAGAATAGCAGTGAAGAACGGCTCCCGCGTCAGGAATGCGCTCTGACAGAATGTCCAGGACATCCTTGCCGGCGTCCCTGTTGTGGATGATGACAGGCATGTTTGCCTTCTGGGCAATTTCGAGCTGTGTGATGAAAAGCTCAATCTGAGAGCGTTTGTCGCCGAATTTACGGTAGTAGTCCAGGCCCATCTCACCGACTGCAACGACGTTTGGCAGCTTGAGTCCCTGCTCAATCGTCTGAATCCAGTCCTTTCCCGGGTTCTGTACTTCAGACGGAGCGACTCCGATGGCATGGTATACGCCTGACACTGATTTCAGGTTCGGGTACACGGTATTGAAGTCGCGCAGGCTGTTGCAGATGCTGACAATACGGGTGACCTGCGCCTGTTTTGCTTCCTGAACAACACGAAGCTGTTCAATAGGATTATCATAAATGAGCCCGATATGGGCGTGAGTATCAAAAAACTGCATGGCTTTCTTCCAAAAAAGGGTAGTTGTGAGGAACAGACGGCACAAATCCGCTGCTCATACCTGCTTTAAAGATACCATAGGTTTGGCCAACCGTCAACAAAACTGCACACGTTAAGGTTGGTTTGACACTGAGTACAGTGAATGTTATACTGATTCTAACTGTTCGGGAGACAGAAAAATGGCGAAAAGCCGGCATTATAAACGTAT
>JAZUFS010000115.1:0-3304 GCA_045640805.1 Treponemataceae bacterium | reverse complement strand
TTCTTTCCATCCGGGAAACAATTACGCACTTTTCGGCCTTGCAGACTGTTACAAGGCACTTAATCAGTATCATAAGGCAATTGAAATCTGGGAGCAGTACCTGGTACACGATGACAGGAACATCACTGTTCTGACACGCGTTGCAGATGCTTACAGAAAGATCCGCGATTTCAAGAAGTCAAAGCAGCTGTACCTTAAAGTACTCGACATGGAAGAGAACAACGCGTATGCGCTCATCGGACTCGGTCACCTGCACTACGATTTCAAGGAGTACACGGATGCACTTTATTACTGGACAAGAATGCTTGAAATCAATGAGAAAGGCGTTGATATCCGCGTTCTGACTTCAATCGGTAACTGCCACAGAAAACTCAAGACATTTGAAAAAGGTGTCACGTTCTTTGAGCGCGCACTTGAAATGGATCCGAAAAACTTCTACGCACTCTTCGGTCTTGCAGACTGCTACCGCGGTATGAACCAGCAGTTCCGTTCAGTTGAGTACTGGAACAAGATTCTTGACCTTGACCCGAAAAACAAGGTCATCCTTACCCGCGCAGGTGATGCATACCGCAACATGGGTAACTACGAAATGGCAACCGAGTACTACAACAAGGCACTCGACATTGAGTTTGACCTGTATGCCGTTCTTGGTCTTGCACTCATCAGCAAGGGCGAAGGCAAATACGAGGAAGCAATTGCAAGCCTTACACGTCTGCAGCAGGCTGACCCGAAAAACTACCGTCTGTATATTGATCTTGCAGACTGTTACATTAAAACAAACCAGAAGGATAAGGCAATTGAGATTCTCAAGCAGTTCCAGAAGACCGGCATAAGAAGCCAGGCTGTAGCTGAAATGCTTGATAAGCTCACTGCATAACAGGGATTTAATGACAGACGTCACATTAATCCGTCTTACAGGAATGCTTCCGGAAGAGATTTCGGAAGCATTATCTTTAAAAGCCGGTTTCCGTGGAAAACAGATATTCAAGTGGATAGCCTCAGGAGCAGAGTCTTTTGACGAGATGACTAACCTGTCAAAAGATTTGCGGGTTGAACTTGCAGGAAAAGCATGCCTTCTCTCGACATCAATTTCTGAAAAGCTCGAAGATCCCGACGGCACGATAAAGCTGCAGATACGATTGTTTGACGGCATGTGCGTCGAGACTGTCCTGCTGACTGATGCAGACGGGCGTAAGACTGCCTGCGTTTCATGCCAGGTCGGCTGTGCCATGGGATGCGCTTTCTGCCAGACGGGCAAACTGGGTTTCGCACGCAATCTTACCGCGGATGAGATTGTCGAGCAGTTCCTGCACCTGGAAAAAATCTGCGGAACACTCGACAACATCGTATTCATGGGCATGGGAGAGCCTATGCTCAATTTACCTGCCATCCGCAAGGCAATTGCTGTCCTGACACATGCTGACGGACGGGCACTTTCACCGCGCAGAATCACCATTTCAACAAGTGGCGTCATAAAAGGCATTTACGACCTTGCAGATAATGGGCCTGCAGTACGTCTTGCCATTTCACTTACTGCCGCCAACCCGGAACTGCGCACGACATTGATGCCTGTCAACAAAGCAAACCCGCTGCCGGAACTTTCGAAGGCAATCGGCTACTACATAGAAAAGACAGGTAAACGCTGCACTCTTGAGGCAGCGCTCTTAGGCGGAGTCAATACCGACGCAGAAAGTGCACGCTTCATGAAAGAATTTGCGGGCACACTCCCCGTCCACATCAACCTGATTCCCTGGAACCCGGTTGAGGGGCTGCCGTATCATGAACCGACGACAAAAGAATGCCGTGCGTATATCCAGATGCTCGAGGATTACGGGCTTCAAGTCACACAGCGGACCCGCCGCGGACGAAAGATTGGCGGTGCATGCGGACAGCTCGGTAAGACGTGCAAGACGACAGCAGACTGAGCACATCCACAAATATCCGTTAATTCTGCACTGTATTCAGAAAATCTCCTCATAAATACTAAAATTTCAGTTTCTATGTTTTTTAATTGAAAATCATACATGTATGTGTTATCATGGAAACAATTAAAAAGGGGGCATGACATGGAGAAGAAAATCTATGTTGTCGGATTGGATGATGAGAGTTTAGAAGCAAAGGTGGCAGCTGCAGTATCTGCTGTTCCCGGAGTCAACAGTTGCAAGGCATTCTCAATGAAGGCCCAGGTACTTGTAGACTACGACGAAGCAACAGCTTCTGAAGACGCTATCAACGCCGCAATTTCAAGCTGCGGGCTTGATGTTTTATAAAGTTCAAGGCTTTACAGGCCGTTTACATGAAAGACCGGTTTGAAGGAAACTTCGAGCCGGTTTTTTGTTTTTACACAAACGCAACCATATAAAGAGGCAGTGTACGTATGCCAGACGCATCCTCGCCAATGTTACTGTCAGCGAACTTATATCCGTATGGAATATCTGTGTTATTTTTCAAAATGGATTTTAACGAAGTGGCCCTCGTATTGCCACTTTTCACCTCTATCGGCACAACTACGCCATCCTTTTGGATAATTACATCAATTTCTCTTTTTGTAGATTCGTTTTTATGAAAATACAAAGGATAGCCTTTCTTATGCAATGCATCAGCTATTGCACACTCAAAAATACCACCTTTCGAGTTGCCTTCAAGTGTGTTTTCAACAATATGCTGCTTGAAAGAGAAATCTTTCATAGCCATAAGCAGTGACAAATCTGTTGTGTATACCCTGAAAAAATCATCACGAGCATAATCATCAAGATCAAACCTTACATCTGTCACCAGCTTACTTACATGAACCAAATCCGCACGTAGCAGCCACTCAATGCTTGAATAATATTTCTGAGCCCTGGCACCGTGTTCAATCTCTTTGTACTGGAACTTATGGTTCTCTTTATCCAGAAGCTGTTTTGAAACGGATAGATAGCATTTTTCAGCCTTTACCTTTTCTTCTGCAGTTGCATAATGCGCAATGTCGTATAGATATCCCTGCATGAGATTGCGCTGAATCTTATCAACTTCCCTGAAATCTTTTGTATCCGCGAATTTCTGAACTACTTCAGGCATACCGCCAGTTGCAATATATTGTCTGAAAAAAAACATCATCCGGGCATTGATTGCCTCTGGAATTACTGTCTTTTTATCAAGATATCCGCGGATACTTAGGGTCATCTCAGCAGATATTCCCATGCCCCAAAGAAATTCCTCAAAATCAAGAGCATACATCTTGAGATAATCAACATATCCAACCGGATAAGATGACGCACGTTTGTAATCAATTCCAAGAAGAGAACCAGATGCTATTACATCA
>JAZUFS010000114.1:0-16782 GCA_045640805.1 Treponemataceae bacterium | reverse complement strand
CGTAAAGACATTTGAAGAGTCTGGTGTTCTGTCGCGCGTTGTCATGTTCCAGAGCCTTGCTGATGCGCCGTCTATTGAGCGTATCATTACGCCTCGCTGTGCACTGACAGCAGCAGAGTACCTTGCTTACGAGCAGAACATGCACGTTCTTGTCGTGCTCACTGATATGACAAACTACTGCGAGGCTCTCCGCGAAATCAGTACGACCCGCGGTGAGGTTCCGGGCCGCAAGGGATATCCTGGATACCTGTATTCAGACCTTGCAGAGCTGTATGAGCGTGCTGGAAAGATTAAAGGTTCAAAGGGCTCAATCACCCAGATTCCTATTCTTTCCATGCCTAACGATGATATTTCACATCCTATTCCTGACCTTACCGGTTACATTACCGAAGGCCAGATTGTTCTTGACCGCGAACTTTCACAGAAGGGCCTGTATCCGCCGATTGCACCGCTTCCAAGCCTTTCCCGTCTTATGAAGGACGGTATCGGTGAAGGCATGACACGCGAAGACCACAAGGATGTGTCCAGTCAGCTGTTTGCGGCATATTCAAAGGTAAAGAGCATCCGTAACCTGGCTGCAATCATCGGTGAGGAAGAACTTTCTTCCCTTGACCGCTGCTACCTGCGTTTCGGCGAGGCTCTTGAAGAGCAGTTCTTCACTCAGGGCGAGTACGAAGACCGCTCCATTGATCAGACGCTCGACATCGGCTGGAAGGTGCTTTCCATCCTGCCACGCGCAGAACTGTACCGCATCAAGCCTGAACTTATCGACAAATACATGCCGGAGGCTGATGAGTAACCTATGGCACGCATGAATATTGCGCCTACCAAGTCAAATCTTCTCACCGTAAAGGAATCGCTGACTGTCGCAAAAGACGGCTACGACCTGCTTGAACAGAAGCGTGAGATTCTCGTCATGGAACTCATGCGGATGGTAGAAAAGGTCAAGCTGCTTGAACAGTCAATCGACCAGAAAGTTGCAGAGGCATATCCTGCACTCAAGAATATGCTCATGGCAGTCGGTGGTGATCAGGTAGAGCGCATTTCCCGTGCCGTACACTACGACTTCACGATTAACGAAGTGCCTGTGAATGCTGCCGGCATGCAGTTCCGTTCAATCAATGTTGAACTTCCTAAGCGCGAGCTTTTCTACTCGTTCATGGACTCATACGCTGACACCGATAACGTCATGGTCAACTTCTTTGATCTGCTGACGCTCCTGACAGAAATGGCTTCAATCAGGACAATGGTATGGCGTCTTGCAGGCGAAGTAAAGAAAACCCAGCGCCGTGTAAACGCTCTTGATAAGATGGTTATCCCGCAGACCGCAGAAACCGTCAGGTATATTGAAGGCGTTCTTGAAGAGCGTGAGCGTGAAAACGTTTTCGTCCTTAAGAACCTGAAAGCAAGGAGCTCTGAAAAATGATAAAGCCCCTCATGCAGAAAGTCCTTATTGTCGTAACAAGTGCCGACTCATCTATTCATGCAGCAAAGTACGGTATTCTTCTTTCAAAGTTGTATCATTCCACGCTTAAGGCTGTTTATGTAGTAGACACGGCAACGCTCCGTCAGCTTACACTGAATAAGTTCTTTGTGGCGGATGAAAGCCGTGAGTATGAGGAAAGTCTGACGACAGACGGTGAGCGCTATCTTGAATATGTTCAGGAACTCGGAGCACAGAAGGGCGTAAAGATTGATACTCAGTTACTCCGCGGGTCAGTATGGTCAGAAGTAGTTAAGACGGCAAACGTCATGGGTGCCGACCTGATTCTGCTCGGCGGTATTGAAAACCGTGGTACTGACAGAAATGACGTGCTTTCTACGGCGTACCGCGAAATCCTTACAAATGCAAATTGCTCTGTCCTTATGGTCAGGGAAGAAATGATAGACCAGATGTTCCGTCTGGCATAAGTTCAAAACACCGGGAGGCCTACATGCGCATTTTACTTCTCTCATATTTGAAATCAGATAAAAAAAAGCAGTCAGATATCCTGAAAAAGCTTGAACAGACAGCAGTCGCCTGCGGTCATCAGGTTGATGTAAAATCAGGCGAAAAAGATACAGAAGAACTTCATCTCATCATATACGACTATATCGCTGTCATCGTTCCTGCTTCTCCGCTGTTTGGCGCAAAAGTCCCGGCTAAGCTGCCTGAAGTCCTTTCTCACTGTGGCAACGTTAGCGGCAAAAAGGGTGCTGCTCTTGTCGTAAAGAGCGGTTTCTCTTCTGCAAAAATGTGCCATGTTGTCATGAAGGCAATGGAAAAAGAAGGCATGTTCGTAGACTACTTCGAAGTAGTTGAAAGTGCAGATCATGCAACTGCAGTCGGCCGTAAGATAGGATAATCTGTCGTGGAAGACTACTACAGCGTACTCGGAGTCCAGCCGACAGCATCTGCTGCGGAAATCAAGCGTGCCTATAGAAAAAAAGCAAAGCTCCTTCATCCGGATGTTGTCGGAACGGGCAATGATGGCGATGCAGAAGAGCAGTTCCGGTTGCTTCAGAAAGCATACGAAATCCTTTCGGATATGCATCAGCGTTCCATGTTCGATGAGTCTTTTGCCCTGCATACGCGCTATGACACGAACCGCAGAAGCGAAGATACGTTCAACTACAGGAACTGGCTTGCCGCACGCACTGATGAAGAAAGCCGCTGCAAGCTTATTTTCTTTGATCTTATGCACAGCAGGGAGGATGACGCGGTCGCCCTGTTCAAGAAGATGAATACAGAAGTTGCAGGCTTTTCGCTCGCACACTGGTTTACGCGTGAAGATTTCATGGATTACGGCTTCATCCTTTCGGAGGAGCTTGTCCTGCGTGGTGAATACTACGACGCAATCCTGCTCCTGGAGCAGATAATCCGCATGGAGCACAGTTACGAGTACTTCAAGCACTTCTTCCCTGAAGTGATGAGTCTTACGCGTGATGTACTCCGGCGTCAGCTTGCGGGTTCCGTTCCTGATGAACTGGCGCTTGATGCCTGGGAACGTGCGCTGGAGCTCGGCTTTGAGAAGAAGGACGAGGCGTGTTTCCTTTTACGCATGGCAGAAACATACATGCGCATAGGCGACACACGTACGGCCCGTATCTGCCTTCAGGAAGCCGTAAAGCTTGATCACAGCATGCATGTCCCTCATGCACTTAAGGGAATGTTGGTAAGTTAAGAGAATTCTCGCCATCCATGGCTCGCCGCAACCGCGGTGGTTTAAGAGGTATTTTATGATACGTTTGAAAAATGAAAAACAGATTGCAGGCATCCGCGAATCATGCCACCTGCTTGCACAGCTTTACAACGAACTTATTCCAATCGTAAAGAACGGCGCCGGCATGTCGACACGCGACATTGATGACATCTGTGTTGAATTCATAAAGAAGCACGGTGGTGTTCCTGCCTGGTACGCAGAAGACTTTGACGGCGCTGCATGCATCTCCATCAATGATGAAGTCATTCACGGCATTCCAAGCCGAAAGAGAAAAATACATAACGGCGACCTCGTCTCGCTCGATATCGGCATTGACCTTAACGGCTATATAAGCGATTCCGCGACAACTGTTCCTGTCGGCAAAGTATCTGACGAAGCAGACAAACTCATAAGAGTGACACGTGAATGTCTCGCTGCCGGCATTGCAGCATGTAAGGCGGGTAACCGCATCCGCGATATCGGCATTGCAGTTTCTGACATTGCGGAAGCTAACGGGTACGGCGTTGTCTACGATTTCTGCGGCCACGGCGTCGGTCTTTCTGTTCACGAAGATCCTTCTGTACCGAATTTGCCTATGTCAGGGCCTAACCCGCGCATCCAGCCGGGAATGGTGCTTGCCATTGAGCCGATGATCAATCTCGGCGTTCCGGAAGTCAATGAGCTTGATGACGGATGGACAATCGTCACGGCAGATGGCAAGATTTCATGCCATGAAGAGCATACGGTCGCTGTATTTGCTGACCACACAGAAGTGCTTACAGACAGAAATCTGTAACTTTAAGATTGCTTTAACGTTTAATTGATATTATTTTAAGGTAATTACGGAGGAGAATAAAAATGAAACTCTGGAAAAAACGTATATTGATTTGTTTTTGTGCTGCATGCACATTGATTCTTTTCTCTTTTTCATGCAGCAAGGTTGATGGCGTTGCAGGAACCCGTTCAGCAAATACTCTGTACGCAGATAATAGTCCGGCAGTAACAATTCCGACAGAAGCACTCAGTGTTGTAGAAGCACTGCAGGCTGCAAACCGCAGTGTTTCATCACAGGTCCTGCCTTCAATTGTTGAGCTTGATGTTGTTGAAACTGTTCAGACTACGGCTCAGTCAATGAATCCGTTTGACTTTTTCTTTGGACAGGGAAACACAACTCCGCAGGAATATAAGTCAGAGGGACTTGGTTCCGGAGTAATCGTCCGACGTGTTGGTAACAAGTACTATGTACTCACAAACAACCACGTTGCAGGTAATGCTGATGAGATTACCGTCATCCTGAATGATGGCACTGAGGTAATAGGTACGCTTATTGGTGGTGATGACCGTAAGGATATTGCTCTGGTAGTATTTGACAGTGATGATGATATCCCGGTTGCAAAACTTGGTGATTCAGATCTTGTCCAGATTGGCGACATCTGCTTTGCAATGGGAACTCCGCTCGGTTTCGCACAGTCTGTCACGCAGGGAATTGTCAGTGCAACAGGCCGCTCCGGTTCCAGCATGGATAACATCAGCGATTTCATTCAGACAGACGCTGCAATCAATCAGGGTAACTCAGGTGGTGCACTTGTAAATATTTACGGTGAAATAATCGGCATCAACACATGGATTGCCTCTCAGTCAGGTGGTTCACAGGGGCTTGGCTTCAGCATCCCGATTAATAACGTAAAGAAAGCTATCGACGACTTTATCCGTGACGGCAAGGTCACATACGGCTGGATGGGTGTTTCTCTTGTAGAAGTTACCAAGGAATTCCAGCAGGATCTCGGCGTCGGCAACTCAAAGGGTGCTTTCGTGGCAAATATTTATCTGGATTCACCTGCTGCTAAGGGCGGACTGCAGGCCGGCGACTTTGTCATTGGACTTAATGGCAAGGCAGTAAAGGATGTTGACCAGCTCGTACGTGATGTCGGCGATCTGACTGTCGGCGAAAAAGCTGAGTTCACGGTAATCCGCAACGGCATGCAGCAGCTGCTTACAGCCACCATTGAGAGCAGGGAAGACAGTGTCGTGTCAGATAACTCCAAGTACTGGCCTGGCTTTGTTGCACAGCCGCTTACTGACGATGTCCGTGAATCTCTTGAACTTGATGACAAGGTGAAGGGTGTTGTCGTTGCAAGCGTTACGGCAAAGTCACCTGCAGCTGCACTCCGTCTGCAGGTCGGCGACGTAATTACCGCCGTAAATGATGTTCCTGTTGATAACCTCAAAGATTTCTACAAGGAACTTGATATCACAAACAAAAAGGAAATCTGGTTCGACGTCTATAACGAAGGCCACACAATTTCCACTGGTCATTACAAACTCAACTAGTTGACCAAAACTCAATTCTTTAGTATAGTCATGACTGTTGCATCGAAAGATGCAGCAGCCGATTATATCGGGATGTAGCGCAGCTGGTAGCGCGGCTGCTTTGGGAGCAGAATGTCGCAGGTTCAAATCCTGTCATCCCGACTTCAAGACCATCTTCAATTTTGGAGATGGTTTTTTTATTTTAAACCAGAACACTTAGAATGCCGCAGCAGGATTTGTAACTTTTCTGTAAATCTTTCCAATAATTGTAATTTCTTTCATGACTTAAAGTGTTTCATTCTGTATAGTAGACTGAGTATATTCTGAGGGTAGATTTTGGGCGAATTCCTTTCAAAAGATGATCCGTTTTACCTTGATAACATCAAACGGATTAATCGTTTTGCTGTGATTGTTCTCGCGTGTATTATCCCGGTAGGTCCGCTTTTTGCACTGGCGACCCTGTTCGGGTTTTTCAACATTCCCTATCTTGACTGCGGTATACTGTTTCTTGTAGCCTGCCTTTTTACGCTTATCCAATATCTGACAGTGAAATTCGGTAAAGGTGGCACATGGACCATGCTGCAGGGCTTTACGCTGTTCCTGCTCATCACGACGTTCATCCTGATTATTCCGGGCGTTGGCGTCAGTATAGCTATTGCGTTTGCCGTCATCCCGTTCCTTTCGTGCCTGTACCTGAACTTCAGGTTTTCCATTGCGGTCTGCTTTATTTCGTATAATCTTTTTGCGCTCGGTTTCTGGTTCAAATCTGCAGAACTTGCAGCCATGCTTTCAACCGGCTTATCGCATTCTGAGTACTTCTTCAAGGAACTTGGCGGATATACCATGGTTTCGCTGTTCGTACTGCTTGGAACCGTTTCGGTCTCACGCATGCTGAACAGGGCATTCAGCCGCGTCCGCGACACGAACATGCAGGTTACGCACATCCAGAACAAACTGATTAAAGCGTTTGCTGACACTGTCGAGTTTAACGACGAGACAACCGGTCTTCACGTAAAGCGCACAAGCCAGTATGTAAGGCTCATCTCTCACCGACTTCATGCGATGGGATACTATCAGGATGAACTTACACCGCATAAGATTGACCTGTTCATTCAGGCAGCTCCTCTGCATGATATCGGTAAGTTCAGTGTCCCGAACACGATTCTGTGTAAGCCTGGAAAATATACTCCCGAAGAGTACGAGGTCATGAAGAAGCATGCCCAGGCAGGTCATGAGCTGATTGAACGTGAGTTCCACGGTCTTGAGGATGAGGAGTTCGTCAAAACGGCAAGTGACATGGCGTGGTATCATCACGAAAAGTGGGATGGCACCGGATATCCGCGCGGCATAAAGGGAACAGACATTCCGCTTTGTGGCCGCATTATGGCAGCTGCAGATGTCCTTGACGCTCTTTTGAGCCGCCGTCTTTACAAGGACGCCTTTGAAATGGAAAAGACGTTCGAGATTATTGAAGATCTTCGTGGCAAGCAGTTTGAGCCGTGCATTGTCGATGCTCTTATTACGCTCAAACCTGAAATCATGCAGATTCTGCAGGACGACGAATCAGAGTAAATCTTCTGCTGCGTAGAGTTACTGGAAACTATTGACAAAAAAATACATATTTGGTACTTTATTAGACGTTCCGGGCGATTAGCTCAGCTGGGAGAGCACCTGGTTTACACCCAGGTTGTCGGGGGTTCGATCCCCTCATCGCCCATAGCCGTCGGTCACCTCCGACGGCTATTTTTTTATGCGATTATAGCTCATCTGGATAGAGCAACTGCCTTCTAAGCAGTAGGTAGGGGGTTCGAGTCCCTCTAGTCGCATCATTCAAAAGCAGTCCATAACGGGCTGCTTTTTTTGTCCCCTCCTGCCAGGCAAGCCTTGCCGATTAGCAACCATTTATCTATACTTGAACCATGAATAACGCAATCATAACAGTAGTTGGCACAGATCAGGTGGGCATCATTGCGAAAGTGAGTGCTTTCCTTGCTGAAAAGAAAATCAATATTGCTGACATCAGTCAGACAATCCTTTCCGGAAATTTCGTCATGATGATGATGGTCGATATGTCCGGTTCTGAAATGAAAATGGATGAACTGAGAACGAGTCTTGATGAGCTTGGCTCTTCAATGGGTGTTGAAATCAACGTCATGCACGAACGCGTGTTCAGTGCAATGCACCGTGTCTGAGTAAGGAAGCAGTATGTTATTTACCAGTGGCGAAATCCAGGAAACGGTAAACATGTTCCGTCATGAAAATCTTGACGTGCGATGCATTACCATGGGAATCTCCCTGCTGGACTGCGCGGATGAAGACAGCCACGCTTCCTGCAGGAAAATCTACGACAAGATAATGAAGCAGGCAGGAAATCTCGTTTCAGTAGGTCAGGATATAGAAAAGGAATTCGGCGTTCCCATCATCAACAAGCGCATTTCAGTTACGCCGATTGCACTTGTCGCCGGAGCGAGCAAGGCAGACAGTTATGTCGAATACTGCAGGACGCTTGACCGTTGCGCGGAAGAGCTTGGCGTCAATTTCATAGGCGGTTTTTCAGCACTCGTTCAGAAAGGCATGACGACGGCAGACCGCATCCTTATAGACTCAATTCCAGAAGCACTTGCTGTGACAGACCGCGTCTGTTCAAGCATAAATGTGGGCAGCACGAAAAGCGGCATCAACATGGATGCTGTGAAACTGCTCGGCGAGACTATCGTAAAGACTGCGGAAGCGACTAAGGAGCGCGACAGCATCGGCTGTTCAAAGCTCGTCGTCTTCTGCAACGCGCCTGAGGACAATCCGTTCATGGCAGGCGCATTCCATGGTCCTGGAGAAGGGAACGCTGTCCTTAACGTCGGCGTTTCAGACCCCGGCGTCATCCTTGCAGCTGCACGCGAATACCGTGGCCGTCCGATCAACGAACTTGCGGACGGCATCAAGAAAATGGCGTTCAAGATTACACGCATGGGTCAGCTTGTCGGCTCAGAAGCTGCGGCGAGACTTGGCGTTGATTTCGGCATTCTTGACCTTTCACTTGCACCGACGCCGGCTGTCGGCGATTCTGTCGCACGCATCCTTGAGGAATGCGGTATTGAGGGAGCAGGAGCGCCTGGCACTACGGCAGCTCTTGCCATGCTTACCGACATGGTCAAGAAAGGCGGTGTCATGGCATCGACAAACGTTGGCGGACTTTCCGGCGCGTTCATTCCCGTGTCAGAAGATGAGGGCATGATAAACGCCGTGCGTCAGGGCTCAATCTGCCTTGAGAAGCTTGAGGCCATGACGACGGTCTGCTCTGTAGGACTTGATATGATTGCAGTTCCTGGTGACACGCCTGCTTCAACGCTGAGCGGCATCATGGCCGACGAGTTTGCAATCGGTATGGTGAACAACAAGACAACCGCCGTCCGCCTTATTCCTGTCATCGGAAAGAAGGAAGGCGAGTGGGCTGAGTTCGGCGGACTGCTCGGTGGCGCACCAATCATGCCGGTAAGTCGCTTTGGCTGTGCCGATTTCATCAACAGGGGAGGCAGAATTCCCGCCCCGATTCACAGTTTCAGGAACTGATTGCCCATGAAACGCCTGTACACCGATGCACATCTTCATCTGACCGCACTCCCGCATGAAGCTGCCTCCAGCCTGATTGCAAGCGGTAACTGCATGGTATGTTCGTCGGTGTTCTCTCTGCCCGAGTGGCAGCATCTGAATGAGATTGCAACTGACGTTAAGACGGCCTCTGCGGGCAGCACCAACGGCGATATCACAATCCTCAAGGCGTTCGGCATTCATCCGCAGAACCCGGATGCAGGAATGCTCCCTGTGCTTGAGAAACTGCTTTCTGAAAGCGGAACGGATGCGCCAGATGCAATTGGTGAAGCGGGATATGACTTTTTTACGAAGGTCTTTGAAGCGCAGGAAAAGCAGCAGGATGAAGTCTGGTACGGGCAGATTGAACTTGCAGAAAAGTTCGGAAAGCCGCTTGTCGTGCACCTGCGCCATGCCGTAGACCGCATGTTCCGCGACGCCGGCCTCCTGAAAAAACTGCCATCAGTCATATTCCATTCATTTCCGGGTTCGCCCCTGGAAGCTGAGGCCATACGTAAACGGGGAATCAACGCGTATTTTTCGTTCGGAAAACCTGTCATGAACAATCGCAGAAACAGCATTGAGTGCGTACGGAAACTGCCTGACGAGTGGATTTTATTTGAGACTGATGCACCGTATCAGACGCTTAAAGGCGAGACAGCCACACTGCCGTCGGATATAGAACGCGTATACAGAATCGCGTCAAAACTTCACAGTATGAATATATCTGATGGTGAGGATGAGAACAGCGAAAACGGATGTGAGCGTCTTGCAGAAATGGTGCGGGGAAATTTCAGAAAAGCGTTTCTGCTTGATTGAGGAAATGCCTCAGATGCCTTCTTCGAGGTAGCGCTTCAGTTCTTTAGAAGTTTCGTTGAACAGGTAAATCAGCGCATCCTTGGCAGAAGGAACGTCGCCTTCAATACGGCCACGCAGGATATCATCGAGTGTCTTGCATGCTGCAAAAAGCTGGTCAGCACCAAGAGTGCCCGCAACTCCCTTTAAAAGATGTGCAAGTTTCGCGGCTTCTTCATTCTTTCCCTGTGCAAGAAGGTTTTCAAGGTCCTCAGGTCTGAACTGTGGATCATCAAAGAACATGTTTACAAGATCGTCATACAGTTCCTTGTCGTTATCAACGCGAATCATTGCTTCTTTATAGTTTACGAGCAGCTGGTCACTCATTTTTTTCCTCCGTACTATGTAACTATTGTAGCCTATTATCCGTTTTATTGCTATATTAACACTATGACTAAGAAGTTTACGATTTTAAATTGCTGTACTTTTGCCTTTTGCGTACTGTTCACTTTTTTCCAGGTGCACTTTGTCGCTGACATATCTGTTGCAGCTTTCCCGCTGAGCCTCATTTTTACAGGAGCACTCGGTTTTTATTTTTTCCGTGCCATCTTTCAGAAACGGATTTCTGCCCTTCCTGTCGTAAGAAAGCTTCTGGAATATGTTCCGTTCGTATTCGTGACTTCGTTTGTCCTCCGCCGTGCCGGTGAGGATGGAACCTCTTTTTCTTATGACGTTGTGACGGTCATCCTCTGGCTTCTGTCCCTCGTCTTTTCCATCATTTCCCTGGTATTGCTTTCAGAAAAGCGTGTATACGCGCAAAATAAGGCCCTTGCAGAAGCGAAAGAGGCTTGGGATGCTGAACATCCTGCCACAAAGAAAAAGATTGGTCTGAAGGTGTTTATTGAAGCCGCAGGATGGATTGATGCCATCATTCAGGCGGTGTACACGGTCATCCTCATCAACATTTTCGTGTTCCAGCTGTACGAGATTCCTTCTGAGTCCATGGTTCCGGAGTTTTTCATCAAGGACAGGGTCGTCGTTTTCAAGTTCATGTCGGGACCAAAGTTCCCGCTTTCAGATGTCGGCCTTCCTGAATTCCGCACCTATGACAGGGGCGATGTCGTCGTTTTCAGAAACCCACATTACAGCATGGACAGAAAGAGCGAGGTAAAGACGTTCCTGTCACAGCTTGTGTACATGCTTTCCTGTACGACTGTGAACATGAATGTGGATGAGAATGGCGACATGAAAGCCGATCCGCTTGTAAAGCGTGTTGTCGGCGTTCCCGGCGAGCAGCTTATGCTGCAGGATGGCGTTCTTTACCACAGAACAGAAGGACAGACGGAATTTACGCCTGTTGAAGCAGATGCCACCTGGGCAGAATGGAACCCGTCAGCATTGCCGTCTGAAGTAAAGAGCATGATCCGCGATATTCCAATCTCGGCAGATCAGTACAAGATGATGATTGACGTTGAGCAGAAGCGCCGTAACATTGATATGGATGCGCTTGCTGCCGAATGCCGTGACCTTGCACAGGAGTTTACCATCCTGCGGAATATGAGCGACCCGAGCCTCAGACTTGAGGACGGAGAAGCTGTCCCGTATCTTATTACCGATGCAGATTCTACCGTGTATAACCTGTTCTCAAAGGCAGATTCACTGACGTTGAAATTCTCTACGCTGAAAGGCGGCGCGGAATTCTTTACAGAGTATGTAACTGCCTGGGCAGATGAGTACGAGAAGGCACGTGCTGCCGGTGAAAAGGAAATCAATGGAAATCTTTACGATGAGTCAATGTTCCGGCTGGACGCAATGATCAAGGCATGTTTTGCCCGCCTCATCGTACGTAACGCCGAACTGAATGCAGAAGGTGTGCTGACAGCTAACCGCCGCTCAGATGAAATCCGCTCACAGGCACTTATTGACGCGGACAGTCTTTACCTTTACACACTGCTTATTCCGAGCCGCAACATGCCGGTATTCCCTGCAAATGACGAAAACGGTAACCCGCAGTACATTCCCGAAGACAATTACTTCATGATGGGTGATAACCGTTTCAACTCACTCGACATGCGCCATTCATATGATGAGTGGAAGGAACCTGTTTCATCCCGCGATCCGTATCCTGTAGTGTATGTCACGAACGTTGATCCGCAGTATGTAAGTTCAAAACGCATTCTTGGCGTTCCTAACCTGCGGTTCCTGCCGCTTTCACGGTTCGGTGTCCCGGGACATACTGCCACGGTAAAAAACTGACCTGAACGCCGAAACTGCCTATGTACAGAATGTTCGTTGTAGAAGATGACCCCGGCATTGCAGAAGCAGTGTGCGCGCAGGCGTCTTCCTGGGATATAGAGGCTCAGACCGTAAAGAATTTCCGCGAAGTTGCGTCTGAAGTGGCATCATTCCAGCCGCATATAATCCTGCTCGACATAAAACTGCCGTGTTTCAACGGCTTTCACTGGTGTACTGAAATACGCAAATTTTCGCGCGTGCCGATCATCTTCATTTCATCAGAATCTGACAGCATGAATATTGTCATGGCGATGAACATGGGCGGCGACGATTTCATTGCAAAACCGTTCGACGGCACCGTCCTCATGGCAAAGATACAGGCACTTCTCCGCCGCACGTATGACTTCGCGCAGTCGAATCCCGTGATTGAGCATCGCGGCGCCATTCTTGATACGGGCGAAAAGCGGCTCGTAGTTGATGGAAAGCACATGGAGCTTACCAAGAACGAGTACCGCATCCTGTATACGCTGATGCAGAATAAGAGCAAGGTTGTGAGCCGCGAAAAACTGATGGAAGCGCTCTGGCAGACAGACTGCTTTGTCGACGAGAACACGCTTTCGGTAAACGTGAACCGGCTGCGGCACAAGCTTGATGATGCGGGACTCGCTGACTTCATTGCAACACGCTTCGGCGAAGGCTATATCATCCAGTAGGGTTGCCATGAAGTTTCTGCGCTGCTTCCTTAAAAAACACCGTCTTGCGCTCCTTGCGGCGCTGCTCATCCCGCTTATCTTCGTCCTTTCACTCTATCTGTATGAACTGCCTCTGGAAGCCGTGCTGTATCCGGCTGCGCTATCCCTGTTCATCTTCATCATCATGATGACAGTTGCTTTCCTGCGCGAGAAACGGCGCTACGAGTACCTGAAAAGCCTTGAAAGCTGCCTGCCGCATATCCCCGAGTTACATGGCGCGTCGAGTCCTGTCGAGGTTGAGCTGGCATCTCTGCTTGCGCTCATGAAAGAGCAGATGGCCCGGCTCGATACTGAATGGTCAGGCCGCTATGAAGACATGAACGAGTATTACAGCATCTGGGTGCATCAGATAAAGACGCCGATAGCCGCCATGAAACTGACGCTTGAAGGCATGGACTCTCCTGAAAGCAGACGCCTCTCGCGCGACCTTATGCGCATTGAGCGTTACGTCGAGATGGTGCTTACCTACATGCGCCTTGAGTCTGATTCAAGCGATTACGTTTTCAAGGAATACGAGCTTGATGACATTGTGCGTGGTGTCATCCGCCAGTTTGCGTCTGAGTTTATTGAGCGCCGTCTTATGCTGCACTATGAAGGTGTTCAGATGAAGGTTGTGACCGATAAGAAGTGGCTTTCGTTCATCATTGAGCAGCTGCTTTCAAACGCGCTCAAGTACACGGCAGAAGGCAGCATTTCAGTTTTTCTGGAAGACGGTGCGCTCTGCATAAAAGACACCGGCATGGGCATTTCAAAAGAGGACCTGCCGCGTCTGTTTGACAACGGTTTTACAGGCAGAAACGGCCGCATGGAAAGCAAGTCGTCGGGAATAGGGCTGTATCTGTGTAAGCGCACCGCCGACCGTCTGGGACATGTCTTGTCCCTTGAATCCGAGCCTGATATTGGCACGACCGCGCGCATCCGTCTGGCACATGATGATACCGGCCGCTTTGAATAAAGGGTTTCTGAAACCAGATAACAGCCTGAGAAAGCCACTTCTTACAGAAATGTAAGAACTTTCCCGCAAAATGTAAGAAGATAAAATAGAAGCAGACTCTGTACATCACGTATACTTACCATGAAATCAGAAAAACCGCATGTGCGGACTTTACAGGAGAGAAGATATGAGTTTATTGACTGTATCAGGATTAAAAAAGATTTACAAAACACGCTTTGGTGCACATCAGGTTGAGGCACTCAGAAACGTCACGTTCTCAGTAGAGAAGGGCGAATACATAGCAATCATGGGCGAGTCAGGATCCGGCAAGACAACGCTCCTGAACATTCTGGCTGCACTCGACAAGCCGACAGCAGGTTCCGTCATGCTCGAGGATATGGATCTGACGCAGGTTAAGGAAGACCAGATGGCTGCCTTCCGTCGTGATAACCTCGGCTTCGTGTTCCAGGAGTTCAACCTGCTCGACACGTTCAGCGTAGAAGACAACATCTTCCTGCCGCTCGTACTTTCTGGCAAGAAGAATGAGGAAATGAAGGAACGCCTTGAACCGATTGCAAAGCGCCTAGGCATTGAAGCCCTTCTTGCAAAATATCCGTACGAGATTTCAGGCGGCCAGAAGCAGCGCGTCGCAATTGCACGCGCATTCATCACCTATCCGCAGATCATCCTTGCCGATGAGCCAACCGGCGCACTCGATTCAAAGAGTACGGACGACATCCTCCGCGCATTCGCTGACCTCAACACACTGGGGCAGACAATCCTCATGGTAACGCACTCGACAAAAGCAGCAAGTAAAGCCGGCCGCGTCCTCTTCATCAAGGATGGCGAGGTGTTCCATCAGATTTACCGCGGCGACTCAACGGATGAGCAGATGTACCAGAAGATTTCAGACACGCTCACCATGCTGCAGAAAAACGACGCAGAAGAGGCTTCAAAATGAACAGGGGCTTTTACGCAGAGCTGGCATGGACCGGCATCAAGAAAAACAGGAAGCTTTATCTTCCGTACATCATCACCTGCATCGCTATGGTCATGATGTACTATATTACGGCGTATCTCGCCCATTCTCCGCTAATAATGGAGATGCGCGGTGGTGCTGAACTTCAGATGATGATGGCACTTGGCATGATCGTCATTGTCGTATTCGCAATCATCTTTCTGATTTACACAAATTCGTTCGTAAACCGTCACCGCAAGATGGAGTTCGGTCTCTACAACATTCTTGGTATGGGAAAGAAGAACATTGCGGGCATTCTGTTCTACGAGACGCTGTTTACCGCAGGAATTGCCATTGCAGGTGGTATTGTGGGCGGCATCCTTTTCAGCAAGCTCGGCGAGATGATTGTCCTTAACATGCTCGATCAGACTCCTGATTACTCGTTCTTCATTTCCTTGAAGGATGTGGGCAATACCGCAAGTCTGTTCCTGGTCATCTTCTTTGTGCTCATGCTAAAGAACCTGCTTGGCGTAAAGGTCAGCAATCCGATAGACCTTCTTCACAGTGAAAAGACTGGCGAAAAGCCGCCACGCGTAAACTGGTTCTGGGGACTTGCAGGCTTTGTCATCCTTGGTGTCGCGTACTATATTGCGGCAACAATTTCCAATCCGGTAGCGGCAATTCCGTTCTTCTTCCTGGCAGTCATTCTCGTCATCATTGCAACGTACCTGATTTTCATTTCAGGCTCTGTCGTGCTCTGCCGCCTGCTTCAGAAGAACAAGAAGTACTACTACAAGACACAGAACTTCATCTCCGTTTCTTCAATGATGTACCGCATGAAACGTAATGGCGCGGGACTTGCTTCCATCTGCATTCTTGCAACTATGGTGCTCGTCATGATGGGCTCAACAGCGTGCCTGTTCATTGGAACTGATGACAGCATCAACAATAAGTGTCCGCATGACATTACAGCTTCAGTGTACTTTCCGGTCCCCGCTGACCTTACACAGGAAGTGTGTGATGAGATGACGGAAAAAGTGTTCGGTATTCTTGAAGAGAAGGATATACATGATGCATCAGTTGCCTCATACCGTGAGTTCAGCGATCTGGTTGTCATCCGCGACGGCGTAATTCATACTGAATATGAGCAGCTTGAACTTACAAGCGGTATGGTATCAGACGCTTTCTACCTGATGGCCATCAGCCGCGACGACTACCTCAAGATGACACGGTCTCCTGTCACTGCAGAACGTGACGAACTGATTGTCTTTGGAAATACCGATAAGCTTACACGGAATGTGCTGATTGCGCCGGACGGAACGCAATATACGCTTAAGTTTGTGGATGATGAAAGCATTTACAAGCCCAGCGCTGACAGTTTCCTTATTTCTGAACTTATGTTCGTTTACGATGATCTTACTGATTTTGCATCAATGTTTGAAGGAACAAATGATGCCGGTGAAGAGATAAGCTGCAGTGCCAGCTGGCGCCTTGGTATTGACGTTCCTCTGGATGATGATCAGCTTCAGGAATTGTTCGCTGCTGTATATGATGAAATCCTCATGCTTACAGAAAAATATGATATCGACAACTTGAGTGTCATGACTAAAGATGTCCTTACGTATGACCTCTATTCATCTTATGCAGGCCTGTTCTTCCTGGCAATTCTCTTAAGCGTTGTGTTCCTGTTCGCCACCGTGCTCATCATCTACTACAAGCAGATTACCGAAGGCTACGAAGACCAGCAGCGCTTTGACATCATGATGAAAGTCGGTATGACAAGAAAGGACATCCGTAAGAGCATCAACACGCAGATGCTGACCGTTTTTTTCCTGCCGCTCATTTTTGCGGGTCTTCACATGATGTTCGCCTTCCCAATGATTAAGCAGCTGCTCATTCTTTTCAGCCTGTACAACATCCCGCTATTGATAAAGACAGTAGTCATAAGCTTCGTGGTTTTCGCGCTGTTCTACGTGCTCGTGTACCGCCTCACAACAAACGCCTATTACGAAATTGTCTCAACAAAAGACG
>JAZUFS010000113.1:0-6208 GCA_045640805.1 Treponemataceae bacterium | reverse complement strand
TTTTCGTACTGTACGCACGGATGTTCCTTCATGTACGCCCTGACCTGGTCCGCATTCTGGAACACATCGCTCCTGAAGCAGCCGGGATGAAACAGCTGCCTGTCTTTCATGAGCGGTACGCTTTCGGTAAGCGTCCACGCGACGCGGTCTGACTGGTCTGCATACATTTCGCGCTGCAGGCTTTCAAGGCACTCTTTCTGTGCTCTGTCGCACTTTGCGCAGAAGTACATGGGAATGCCGAAAATAAGAATAAGCCATAAAAGAAACATACTGGCAGTGTATATAAGCGTGCGGGACGTATATTGTCCCAGAGAAATTATTAAGTATTAAAACCGGCCTTCAAGAACAGCCTGCCTCAGACATCTGTTCATTCTTGTCTGATACCCTTTTCCGGTTGCCTTCATGATGGCAAGAATATCAGCATCAATCTTGATGGAAATGGAAACCTTCTTCGGAGTTATATCAAAATACTCCTTGTGATAGGGAACAAACTCACTCAACTCTTTATCTGAAAACTGAGGAGAGTCTTCATCATAAGTAATGGGTACTTTTTCTATTTCAGCGATTCTTTCAGGAGTTAATTTGCTGGACGTAATCATAATATACCTTCTTTACGCTGCTATCCGCGCGTTGGGCTGAAATAATTCTTGTTCTTCCATTTCTTTCTGTAAATGTTGTAACAAGAACCAACAAACCATTGATGCATCCGACTCCATTAAAACGGTCTTCATTCTGTGAATGAGCTACATCATATCTGACAAGGAAATATGGATCATAAAACACTTCATAAATTTCTTCAAAACCTATTCCATGTTTTTTCTTGTTCAGAGTGTACTTATTCTCATCCCATTCAAAACGACCGTCTTCACTAACGGTTAATTCTTCCACAAGCAACACCTCTTAATATATACTTTGTAGTATATATTGTCAAATAACTACTTCTATTCTGCTATCAGCATCGAATAAAAAAGCTTCATTATTTCTTATTACCGTTGGAAGCGGGATTTTTGAAAATCTTCCCAACCCCGGCGGAAAGGGTGCTGCAGTAAACCCCATCCTTGACCCTCTGGGTATATCCCTTTATACTGACTCCTTCATAACTTAAGGAGTACTTCTATGTCACACACACCTTCCGCTGATCCTTCAGCTGAGTTTGCCACCGGAAAAGTGTCGTCCGTTGTAATTAAAAACGCATTGCCGGCCATGATCGCCATGATCATGGTCATGGTCTATAATCTTGCCGACACATTCTTCATCAGTCTTACCCACGATGATTATCAGATTGCCGCGGTCTCGCTCGGCGCACCTGTCTTCATGATCTTCATGTCACTTGGAACGCTGTTCGGTGTGGGCGGTACATCCGTCATTTCACGCGCGCTCGGCTCAAACGACACTGAGCGTGCAAAGAAAGCGTGCTCATTCTGTACCTGGGCAAGCGTCGTCATAGGCGTCGTTCTCATGGCACTGCTCTGGCTCTTTGCCGACAGGTTCTGCGTCCTTCTTGGCGCAAGCGACATGACGCTCGGCTACACTAAGACGTACCTTGTCATCGTTACCGGATGCGGTGTGTTCTCCATGCTTTCAAACTGCCACTCGAACATTGTGCGCGCTGAAGGCAAGGCCATGATGGCCATGACAGGCTCGCTCATCGGAAACCTGCTGAACGTCATCCTTGACCCGATCTTCATTCTGGGCTTCAAATGGGGCATTGCAGGTGCAGCTGTTGCAACCGTCATCGGCAACGCCGCCGCTGCCTTGTACTACATCGTCTACTTCCTGGGAAAAAAGACACGGCTCAGCATGAAGCTCCGCGACTTTTCGATGAAAGGCGGCATCTTCAAGGATGTAGTCTCCGTCGGCATTTCAGCTTCCCTCGCAAATCTGCTTGTAAGCGTTTCATCCATGGTGGCGAACAAGCTGCTTGCAGGATACGGCGACCTGTACGTCGCGTCATACGGTGTAACGGCTAAAATCCTGCTGCTGGTCACCATGCTCGGCATCGGAATCGGTGCGGGCGTTCAGCCTGTCATCGGCTACTGTTACGGCGCAAAGAACAGGGAGCGGACGAATCAGTTCATCCGCTTCTCAATCTTCTTCGCGACGGTTGTCTGCCTGGCTGTTTCAGTCCTCTGCTTTGTTTTCGCGCGCCCGGTTGTCGGCGTGTTCCTGACTGATGCCACCGCAATGGAAAGCAGCATCAGCTTCACGCGGATCATGCTGCTTACGGCCTGGCTCATCGGCGCTTTCGTCGTGTCTCAGAACGCGCTTCAGGCAATGGGTGCCGCAACTCCTGCCCTGCTCGCATCAATTCTGCGCCAGGCAGTGCTGTTCATCCCGATTGTGTTCATCCTGCGTTCGTTCATGGGCATGGACGGCATCATCTGGGCTCAGCCCGCAGCGGATGTCATCTCACTGGTGATAATCATCATCATGCTCCTGAAGAAGCTTAAGGAGCGGTAACAGGCACTTCCCGGCTACTCTACGTGAATGTGGCTGCCCTGGCGGCCCTTCTCTACGCTGATGGCGCTTGTAATGCCGCTCAGGCTTTCCATCTCGCTTACGTGGCTTATCATGCCGATCATGCGCGTTTCACCAAGCTCCGTAAGGACACTCATTGCCTTTTCAAGCGTTTCCGGATCAAGAGTTCCGAAACCTTCGTCTATGAACAGGGAATCGAGCTGGATGCCGCCGCCGTTGTCATTCTGCACCACGTCAGTAATTGCCAGCGCCAGGCTTATGCTCGCCTCAAACGTTTCACCGCCTGACAGTTCCGCCGCGTCGCTTGTCTTGCCGGTGTAGCTGTCGAGCACGAGCAGGTCAAGGCCGCGCTGACTGTTACCCGTGCTGTGGTCTTCAGGCTGTTTCAGAAGGAACGTGAAGCGCCCGTCTGATATGTCGTAGAAACGGCGGCTCGCGAACTCAACTACCTGCTGGAAATACATGCCGAGCGCCCATGTCTCAAACGTAAGCTTCTGCGGATTTTTTCCAAGCAGTGTTTCAGAGAGTGCATTGAGCGGCTTGATTTTTTCTTCAAGTGCCAGCTTCTTATCCTGGGTATCACGGATACGCTCCCAGTCTCCTCTGTAGGAAGTAAGTTCTGAAGTCAGTTCCTCAACCTCAGTCTTGAGCGACGCGTACCGTTCGTTTACAAGCACAGACTGCGCGTTTGTCGCTTCTTCTTCAGCAGCAATTTCGGACACTGCACGCAGATTCTTCTTCGCACCAGATTCCACGGCAAGTTTTACCGCGGCGAGCGTCTCGTTATATCCGCTGAGTTCCGTACGGCATGCTTCAAGTTCTGCGTCAGGAATATCTGCGGCAAGGGCGTCTTCTTTTGAGGTAAACAGAGACGCGGAAATGCGCTCTGCAAGGACCGCATCTGCCTTTTCTGATTCTACAGTCTGACGGGTTACATCCGCTTCAAACTTTTCAGCCGCGGTCTTTGATTCAAGAAGGCTTTTTTCCGTCTCATCATAGGTCTTGTGCCAGGCTTCATACTTCGCGCCGTTTTCTGAAATTGAGGACGAAAGTGAATCTTCTTTTGACAGGAGTTCATCCAGCGGCTCACCGAGTGAAGAGAGGATGCCGTCGATCTGCGTCTGGAATTTCACACAGGCAAGGTTCGCTTCTGTCACCGTCCGGGATGCTTCTTCAAGGGCGTGCTTCTTTTCATCAATCAGGAGCATGAGGGTATGGATGCGGTCACATTCATTCTGGTCTGCAGTCACCTCTGCCGAGAGCAGTTCTTTGTCATGTGTGATTTCTGCTGCCGGACGCGTCACCGTAATTTCAGAAAGCTGACCTGCATATCCGTCTATTTCAGCACGCTTTTCCGCACGGTTTTCCTTTGCCTGCTGAAGCGTACGCTCATTTCTTGCCAGATGATCTTTATACAGCTCAATTTCTGAATCATGAGAAAGAAGGTCATCCGGCTTTGTAACCGGATGCGGATGGTCCAGCGAACCACAGACAGGGCACGGTTCTCCCGGTTTCAGGAACTGACCTGCTGCCCACGCCATGTGCCGTGCTTCTTCCTCTTTCTTTGCCTTCTCGTGCGCTTCAAGAGTTGCCCGTGTTTTTTCAAGCGAAGTCTCTTCTGCAAGTACGGTCTTTTCCGCTTCTTCAAGTTCAGACTCTGCTTTTTCCTTTTTTGAAAGGACAGCATCACGTTTTATTGCTGCATCCTCTTCAATTTTAAGTTCCGCAATCTTCTCTTTTTTTCTGATGATTTCATCGGTGAGCGAAGCATATGCTTCTTCCG
This sequence comes from Treponemataceae bacterium, assembly GCA_045640805.1. Taxonomy (GTDB): domain Bacteria; phylum Spirochaetota; class Spirochaetia; order Treponematales; family Treponemataceae; genus Treponema_I. The sequence goes on along the minus strand of JAZUFS010000113.1, from coordinate 1,947 downwards.
CATTTTCCACGCCAAGCGCCTGTTGCGCATCTGTAATCTCATCAGTCAGTAACTTCTGCTTTCCTACAGCCGCATCCTTTTCCTTACGGGCACTTTCAGCTTCCTTTTCAAGATCCTCAAGTCCTGCTGCATTTTCAAGCTTAGACTGGATTACCTTAAGCGTCTTTGCATCTTCTTCAGTCTGAGCATGAAGGGCTTCCATGCTGTCTTTTTCTTTTGAGAGGTCCGCAATCTGAGCGGCAAGCCCGTCACGGCGCAAGGCTGCCTCTGAAAGCTGCTTCCGGCTTTCATTCAGGCGTGATGAAGCACTTTCTGCGTCACTGAAATACTGGCGCAGTTTACCTGCCCTTTCTGCCCGGCTGATCTTCTCTTCAAGCGCCTTCATCTCATCCGCACGGGACTCAAGTTCATCCTTTCTGCGGCAGTTTTCTTCGTATTCGGCAGCATCATCTTTCTCATGCTTCAGGCGCTCAAGGGTAGATGAAACTTCCTTCTGCTTTTCAACGACGGACATCTCATCCGCTTTCTTCTGGTCGAGGTCTTGTTTCATCTCCTCAATCTTCTTATCCGCATCGGTGAAATCGCGGTTTTGAGACAAGGATGAGATGAGGTTCGTCATGTTTTTCAGTTCTTCGTTTGCCTCGTCGGCTTTTTTCTTGAACCGCTCGGTGATGTTTGAATAGAACGAAACAGGGAACAGTTTCCTGAGCGTTACCGCCCTGTCCTTGCTGTTCTGATGCAGAAAGTCGGCGAACTCTCCCTGGGGAAGGACGACAATCTTCGCAAACTCATCGGCGGAAAGGCCGAGCAGTTCCACGACCTTTCCATCCACATCGCCTTTGTTGCGGTATGGCATAGGTTCCCATCCGGCCGCATCACGCCACACGGAAAGATCTGCATGAGACTGTTTCGTGTCGATTTTGCCGTTCCTGTTCGTGTACCAGAACGGGATATTCCTGTTGATGCGGTATTTCGTGCCTGCAATCTCAAAATCGAACTCGACGAAAGAGTCATCTTCCGGCGCTGCATAGCGGCTCTTGAGGTCACTTTCATGGCTCTTTCTGTTGCCGCGGACGTGGCCATACAGAGCAAAGGTGAGCGCGTCGAAAATGAACGTCTTGCCTGCTCCCGTATCACCTTTTATGAGGAACATGTTGTCGAGCGCAGTGAAATCTATTGTTTCGTCCCGGAATGGGCCTATGTTCACCATGTGCAGTCTGAGTGGTTTCATTTTGCAGCCTCCTCGACAAAGAGTGCCTTTTCAGCGCGGATAAGCTCATCATCCGTGTCGCCGTATATGTCAGTCATGAACTGGTCGATTATTCTTGACGGGTCGTTGCTGTCGATGACGTCTTTACGCGCCTCTATGGATGAGCTTCTTCCCGAACCGAGCTGCGCCTTCATGCTGACTGCCATGAGATGTGGGAATACGGTCTTGAGGTTGGCAAATGCCTCAAGCGGCATGACCTGGTCTGTCAGTATGACCTGAACGTACTTTTCCCTGTTTTCTGCAATAAGGGTGACGTCAGCAGCTGAGCCGGTGAGTTCCTTCATCTCTGCCTCTATCTTCACGACAGGATGCAGCGCCGTAAACGGAATGCGCTTCACGCTCACTTCTGCACGTGTCGTTTCTGCATCAGCAGCAGTCTTTTGCGGAGTGCAGTCAATCGTCACCTCATTCATGCCGGTAAGCGGGTCGTCGTCGAAGTTGTACGCCAGAAGTGCGCCTGAGTACCAGCAGCGTTTACCTGCATCAACTGCCTGACACCTGTGGATGTGCCCGAACGCGCTGTATGAGAACATGCCGAAAAGGTCGGCGCCTACCTGCTCGACATCCCCGACATTGCTCCGCTCGCTTGAGCTGACACTGCTTCCCGCAGCAAACAGATGCGCGTTGAGCACTGCAGGCATATCGCCATGCTCCAAGTCGGATGTAGCCATGTCGTT
>JAZUFS010000112.1:0-8782 GCA_045640805.1 Treponemataceae bacterium | reverse complement strand
TGAAAGTAAGTATGAATTAGTACAGTTGAAACCAAGATTGTTATATGCTATAAAAAAATATATGGAGTTATATTGATGAAAAAAGTAATACTTTGTTTTCTTGTATTTGGTTTGTTATTTTGTGAAATGAACGCATCTCCTGTGAACGTGTATAGTACAGATTCGTATGATCAGGAAAAGCCGCTTGGAAGCAAAGCATGGAAAATGACAGCCGGGGATTGCATTGTATATGTTGTCTTTATTGGTGATACAGAGAAACTTTATATAGTTATCAATGATAAACTTGCTGCAATAGCTGAGACTGGTATATATTATCCTGGTTCTGTTTGTGAAACTTCAACTGATTTTCCAGATACTGGATATACGGTTACTTTTCAGAAAAAAAGCCTGACAAGATATTCTCTATCTTGTACATATCCAGCAGAAGAGAAAATAAGGAGTTCACAACTTGAAATAATCGATGAAAAAACGGTTCCTGTGTTTGGTTTGCAAGCCCTAATTTAGCTTACAAAGAAAAGCAGCCGGAAACGGCTGCTTTTTTTTATACCTGCAGATTGCAGATACAGCTGTGTTCTGTGCTATAATGACAACATAAGAGGTACTTTTTATGCAGATGAATCGTTCAAGCGGCATTTTGCTGCATCCAACATCACTTCCCGAAACTCCGGGAATCGGTACCATCGGTAAGCAGGCGTACCGTTTTGTAGACTGGCTCGTCGCAGCCAAACAGACTTTGTGGCAGATTCTGCCCTATGGACCGACCGGCTACGGTGACTCTCCGTATGCGTCATTTTCAACATTTGCGGGTAATCCGCTCATCATAGACATCGACATGCTCGTTGACGCCGGCTGGCTTTCTGCAGAAGAAGCCGCCGCTCCTGAATGGATGCGTTCAGATGGCTACATAGACTTCGGCGGCGTTGTGTACTGGAAGATTCCGCTTCTCAAGACCGCGGCGGCTCATTTCCTGGAACTCGCTGAAGCTGATGAGCAGAAAGCGTACAAGGCTTTTAAGAAAGAGAACGCTTCCTGGCTGGATAACTACGCATTGTTCATGAGCATCAAGGAGTACTACGATGCCAAAGCTCAGGAAGAGAAAGTGGATGGTGCCATGTGGAGTACTTATTGGCCGCATGAGCTTGCTGTTCATGAAGAAAAGGCTGTCGCTGACTGGGCAAAGAAACACAAGAAAGAAGCTGAGCTTTACCGCGTCATTCAGTATTTCTTCTTTACACAGTGGCGCGCACTTAAGACGTACGCTAATGCAAACGGAATCAAAATAATCGGCGACATTCCGATTTTCGTAGCGCCCGATTCAGCGGATGTATGGGCAGACCAGCGTTTGTTCCAGCTCGACAAGAACGGACGCCCGACACGCGTTGCCGGTGTTCCGCCTGATTACTTCTGTGCTGACGGTCAGCTGTGGGGAAATCCGTTGTACCGCTGGAACGTCATGGAGGAAGAAGGCTTTGAGTGGTGGATTAACCGAATCCGGGCAACGCTTAAGAACGTAGACTATGTCCGTATTGACCATTTCCGCGGATTTGAAGCGTACTGGTCAGTACCGGCAAAGGATAAGACTGCCATCAACGGAAAGTGGGTGAAGGGACCCGCGCACAAGCTGTTCAATGCCATTCTCGCCGCACTTGGTGACATTCCGATTATTGCAGAGGACCTGGGTGTCATTACCGACAAGGTGCGTGCACTCCGCGACGACTTTAACCTGCCGGGTATGCGTGGCCTGCAGTTTGCATTCAATCCTGATGAAGAGAAGGACGGTGCCTGCGTGAACTCATTCCTGCCGCACGAACATGCTCCTAACAGTGTCGTATACACGGGAACGCACGACAATGACACACTCGAAGGCTGGCTGAAGAGAATCCGCGAGGAAGACCCGGCGCTGTACGGCATGCTGAAGCGCTACATTTCAGGCGGCTATGACGAGCTTGCACCGTCAGACGAAAACATGGCGCCGGCGTTCATCCGCATGGCAATGAGTTCAGTTTCAAACTTCGCGGTCATTCCGCTGCAGGATATTTATCGTGTAGACAATGTCGGCCGCATGAACCAGCCTGCAACGGCCGGCGGTCACAACTGGCAGTGGCGCATGAGCAGCGATATGTTCGATCCGATGCGCGCCGCCTGGCTTAAGGAAATGTCCATCCTGTACGACAGAAACGATTAGTCCTTCCACGGGAAGATGAAACTGCGGAATGAACGTGGACCGAGTGTCTCTTTGTCGTCGGCGACAAGTTCATCCCAGGGGACGAGCTTGTTTGCTTCTTTTGACGTCAGGCCGGGATGTTCTTCCATCCAGTCGTATTTGTACATGCGTAAGCGGAGTGCATTGTTCTGAGCCATGATGATGCCCGCGAAACTAGGCATGAGGAATGCCAGGAACGGGGAAAGAACCAGCAGGAACAGGTTGTACAGGGCCATGAAAAGTGTGAAGCCTGTGTTATCAAAGAAAATAAGGAAGCACTTTTTGAATGTTTTCTTGAAGCCGCCCTTAAGCTGTGATTTGAGCGGGAAGTACCACTGAAGTGCCAGCAGACCGAGAATGATGAACCATCCGACTAATGCGGCAAGCAGAACGCCGAACAGATTTCCCATATTCAGATAGAACGGAATGACGACAAATGATATCAGGACAACGATTCCGGTAAAAAGAGTCAGATACAGGCAGTCTTTCCAGTCGTCGAAGAAATGCGTAAAGACGCTTTTATATTCGGTTGAGGCGAAATTGACAATGCGGGCACATTCGCGGCTGATTGATGTAAGCAGGCAGTTCAACAGGAACAGAAGTCCCAGAACAAGGATGATTGCAAGCGCCATGAAAACGAAGATGGTGTTTGAAATGTCTGAAATGACGCAAAGACCGAGATAGCCGGCAACGATAACAGCTGCAGAAAGAAGGTTGAAGACGATGATCCAGAGGATGTTGTCCCAGCCGTCACAGAAATTCTTTTTAATAAAAAATCCAATCATTGTTTAAAGATACTAATAATTTCTGTCATCAGTCAAGCATAACTGTCACACGAAAGATGAGTGCTGACGCGGATATGATGGTCGCGCGGATGTAAAGATACGGCGGAAATGAAACGATAATTAAGGTATGAAGAAGTTTATTGCTGTTATTGTGCTGATTGCTGCCTCCGGTTTTGTTTTTGCGGGGGAATTCATCAGTACTATATGGTCTGCCGGTACCAGTGCATTGTTTTACGGTGATCCGGACATTGAAACGTTGAATGACAATCTGAAAAAACAGGATTACCTGAATGTTGTTGCTACCGGCGAATTTGGTGCCAAGGCAAAACTTGACGATAAAATAGATTTCGTTGCGTTCACGTATCTGACGCTTGATGAATATTCAAAGAAGAAAAGTGCCATTCTGCGACTTGATTACGGTATTTCGGGTGGTGTCCGCCTGTATCCTGGAATCGGCGGCATTACGCTTGGCTGCGAGTACTGTACCGGACAGCGTGCTGATGTAGATTCACTCGGCGAAGGAAAGGCCGAATGGTCTGCAACTCAGTGGGGTAACGGATACCGTCTGCTGTTTGAGTATGACTTTTCTGCGCTTCTTACGGGAATTGCGCCGGTAATTGGTGTCAGTTTCAGGTCAGTACCGCGCGGAAACAATTTCAGTGACAAAAACCTTGCGTTCTATTTCCGCCTTTTAAAATGAGGATGATGTGAAGCAGAATGTTCTGCTTGTAGCAGTAAACTCACGTTTCAACCACACAAATATAGCCGTACGCTCAATCTGCCGTTATGTGAACGGCGCGCTTGCGTCTGAGACTCAGGCAGATACTGCTGGTAAGACACCGGCGGCGTGCAGTGTTTCGTTTGTTGAGTGCACGATAAGCGAGTCGCTCCACGACATCCTGCGTAAGATAACCGACCGTAAACCGGATATGGTCATTTTCAGCGTGTATATCTGGAACTGCGAGGTCATTTACCGCGTTGCCGCCGAACTCCGGAAACTGCTGCCGGAGTGCTTCATTGGTGCCGGTGGTCCTGAAGTGTCATTTCAGGCGGATAAGATTCTTTCAGAACATGAGGCATTTGATTTCATCAGCTGTGGCGAAGGGGAACAGACGACGCTCGGGATTGTGAAGACGCTCGCTTCTGGAGCTGATGTCATGAAGTCGCGGCTTGCGGAAAATCCGGTGTTTACACCGCCGTTCCTGTTCACGGAGCTTGATGCACTACCTTTCCCGTACACGGACGACGAACTTCGCGCAGGTGCTGACACGCGCATTTTCTACTACGAATCATCGCGCGGATGCCCGTTTTCATGTTCATATTGCCTGTCATCACTCGACAAGACGGTCAGATTCATGCCTGTCGAACGGGTGTTCGGTGACCTGCAGCGCTTCATGGATGCAGGCGTAAAACTCGTGAAATTTGTTGACCGGACATTCAATCTGAATGAAAAGCGCTACCTGGCCATATGGCAGTATATACGCGACAATTGGAACGGGAAGACACGCTTTCATTTCGAGATCGCCGCCGAGTTCCTGTCAGATGATGCCATCCGACTGCTTGAAACGCTGCCAGAAGGTTCCGTGCAGTTTGAGATTGGCATTCAGAGCATTCATGAACAGACGCTCAAAACGGTCGGGCGTACCGCGGATGTAGATAAACTCGCAGACCGAATACGTCGCATTCCGAAAACGATTCACAGTCATGTAGATCTGATTGCGGGATTGCCGTACGAGTCATTGACTGAATTCGAACAGTCGTTCGATTACGCGCTTTCTCTTGAACCGGATATGCTGCAACTCGGTTTCCTGAAAGTCCTGTCAGGTACTGAGATGGAGACGTATTCCCGTAATAACGGCTACAAGATGATGTCCGTTCCTCCGTATGAAGTGCTTGAAACGCCGGATATGAGCTGGAATGACCTTCTGTTCCTGAAGGATGTCGAGAAGCTTCTTGACGCATATTCCAACTCAGGTGCTTTCAGGTATACATTGCGCTGGCTGTTTGACGGCAAGTGCACGCCATGGCAGTTCTACGCATCGCTTGCACGACGTGTCAGGGAGCAGGGTGGTCTGGAGTCGCCGCACCGCACGCAGTTCTGGTTCCAGGTGTTGTACGATTATCTTTGTGACGCAGTGCCTGACACGAAATCTGTGTGGCTGGAATTATTGCGCTTTGACTATATCCGCCGCGAAAAAGTAACTGATTTTCCTGCATGGTATGTGCGCCGCTATGACAAAGATGCGCATCATGCCGCGCTTCTTGAGCACGCGGATATGCACAGCACGCGACTTGCCTACGCACATTCTGCTTTTGATGTGTTTGACCTGAATCCGGAAACGCTCGCACCGCAGAAAACGCCCGTGCTTTTTCTTTTCAATGATGGTGCCTCCGCCTGTGCACCTGCTTGCAAAATCATCATGCTCACTTTATAGTTGAGCCATGAGTGATGCAGTTCATCCTGAAAACAAGAATCTCGTGTTCGTTGTGGATATTGGTACAACTACCATCAAGGCTCTGCTGTGCACGGATGATTGTGAACTGCGCGCTGAAACCCGTGAGAAAAACGCCCAGTCAGTATTTGGCGTTGATGTCGTTTCGCGTGTCCTGAGCGCGCATTACAAGGGCGTGCTGCCACTCCAGAAAGCGGTTTTGACGCAGATTCTGCACCTGCTCGATTCCCTTTGCCATGACACTAACTGCCAGCCGGAATCTGTTGCGCGGATCATTATTACGGGAAATACGGTCATGCTGCATATGACACGCGGACTTTCCGTGCAGGGATTTGAGATGGCGCCGTTTACGCCGGTAACAATCGACGCGTCAGAAATTACGTTCCGACAGTTGTTTTCGGGCGAAATGACCTGCTCCGGTTGCTGGCCGGCAGATGATACTCCCGTTTATTTTCCGCCGTGCATTGACGCCTTCATTGGCGCTGATGCCGTTTGTGCTGCACTGCATGCTGTCGAGTATGCCGGACATTCCCGTTTGCCGCTTCTGATAGCTGATGTCGGTACCAACACTGAAATCATGCTCATCTCTTCTGAAAATACATCTGATGCCGGGTATACACTGAGCTGCTGTTCGACTGCGGCCGGACCTGCGTTTGAAGGCGGTGTACTTGGTGGCAGATATACCGGGTCTGAACTCATCCATCAGTTGGCGGAACTTCTTGAAACGGGTATCATGGATGAAACCGGTCTCCTTGATGAGAACGCCGTTTTTCATACGGAGTGTGAACCTGAAATGCCTGTCATGACGCAGGATGCTGTCCGGCAGCTGCAGCTTGCAAAGGGCGCTGTCTGTGCGGCCATAGAAACGCTGCTCAGGGATGCAGGACTTGCCGCAGGTGATGTCGGCCGGTTCGTGTTATGTGGCAATTTCGGCAGCGCACTTGATGTGAAGGAAGCTGAGCGTATCGGGCTTTTCCCGGCGGGGCTTGCATCCGTGACTGAATATGCGGGAAATGCGGCTGAACGTGGAGCATGCCTTCTTGTACATGATGAAATGCGTGAAAAGGCAAAAAAAATAGCTGCCTCAGGAAAGCTTATCCAGCTTGCTGACAGCAGCTACTTTGCACGACGTTACATTGAACGCATGAACTTTTAAGTATTGATTTTTCCGTGCTTACGGAACTCACTTGGTGTAACGCCTTTTATTCCCCTGAATACGCGTGTGAAATAGTTCATGTCACTGAATCCGACGAATGTTGCAATATCTTCAATGCTTGCGTTGCTTGTCTCAAGCAGCTCCATCGCCTTGTCTATGCGGCGGTGGTTGATGTACGTTGAGATTGATGACTGTGTCTCGCGGTTGAATACAGCTGACAGATAGTTCGGACTGACATTGATTGCCGCGGCAATTTCCGGCAGGTGAATATCTGAGCTCAGGTGCGTGTTGATGTAGTTGAGCGCCTGCCGTACCATCGGCGTATACTTGACCAGAGAATGCTGTGTGACAAGTTTGCAGTATTCAAGGATGCAGTCTTCCTGCAGTTTATGCAGCTCCTCGACACTATTCTTCGCTTCGATCATCGACGTAATCTGGTTCGACAGACTGTCAATATACAGCGGATGAACATATGCGCGTTCAACAGCCTTGCGGAGAATCGTATTGTGGATATGTGCATTGTTCTTGGCGTTTCTGAGCGGATCCTTGATGCGGTGTGCGTTGTCAATTTCTACGCGTAAAAGTCTCCATGTACGGAGTGCTCCAACGCTGTTACCCTGTGTGACATCGGCCTGCATACGTGTTTCAAGAGAGTAGCGGCGCTCAGTCTGTGCCATGTAAATATTTTCTTCTTCAACAAAGTAGTCGGTAGGCTTAACCTGCTTGTCAGAACCGAACGGGAAGACTGATTTGCATTCAGGCTCAGTTGTTATGTCGAAGAGTGTTGCAATGCAGATGCGTGCAACTGAAATTGCTTTTGTTGAGGCGCAGACAGGAACTGAGTTGTAGTACATCTTCAGTGGCGATGTATATGAAGCCTGCAGTCCGTTACGGAGCAGTGCTTTCTGTGTAAGATTGTCTACCGGAGTTGTCGCGAAGTAAGGTCCGAAAATAAGTGTTGCCGGATTGCCGGGTCTGTATTCTTTTGGCAGGCGGATTGCAATCCACTTGAGGAAGAAACAGTCTTCTATATCGTAAACGACACCTTCATCAAGTTTTGAAAGGTAATCAACAATTGAAAGCGGGCTGTAACTTGTTCCTGCCATTGGCGGTGCGAGTGTCTTGAAGAACTCTTCTCCAGACTGCTCGGAATTTTCAACGACAGTAACGTGCATGGAAAGTAGTGTTTCAATATATTCTTTTGTCAGTGCAATTATCTTTTCCATATGACTCTCAGTTCGCCATGTTTACGTTACATAGTATTTTAAAGCAAAAGTAGAAAAAATACAAGAAAAAAGGTAAAATTTTATAGATTATTTGAAATGGCGTTGAGATTTTAGAGGAAATGAATAAAAAAAAGACCGTCCAAATGGACGGCCTTTTCTGCATCTGATATATGCTATCTTGCGTATTCGATGATGCGTGTTTCGCGGATCATCGTAATCTTTATGCGGCCAGGATAGCGCAGGTCACTTTCGATCTGCTTTGCGATGTTGCGTGCCAGATCCTTGACGTCTGCATCAGGAATCTTCTCGTTGTTGACGAGTACGCGGAGCTCGCGGCCAGCCTGAATTGCGTATGCCTTTTCAACGCCATTGAATCCTTCGGCGATTGCTTCAAGGTTTTCAAGACGCTTGACGTAGTTGTCCATTGTCTCACGGCGGGCACCTGGGCGGGCTGCAGAAATTGCATCGGCAATCTGAACGATGATTGCTTCAATGCTTGTCGGCTCAATGTCGTTATGGTGAGCTCCGACAGCGTTTACGACGCGTGGATCTTCACCCATCTTGCGGGCCATGTCCATACCGACTTCTGCGTGGTTCTGGTCTGAGTCGTTCTCAGCTCCCTTACCGATATCGTGAAGGACAGCAGCTCTCTTTGCGAGTTCCCTGTCTGCGCCAATCTCTGCGGCGAGCATGCCTGCAATGATTGCAACTTCACGTGCGTGGTTCAGTACGTTCTGACCATAACTGGTGCGGAAGTACAGGCGTCCGAGTGCTCTGACTCCATCCTGGCTCAGGTTGTGGATGCCAAGATCGAACAGGAAGTCGGATCGTAGCCATGTCGTTCTGTGAGCCAAGGAGTTGTTCCTGAGTATTGTCTTCCTAAGACCGCTTGGCCTCCGACTTGTCCGAGTGCTCTGACTCCATCCTGGCTCAGGTTGTGGATGCCAAGATCGAACAGG